>CANNJE010000154.1 GCA_947504605.1 Chitinophagaceae bacterium | reverse complement strand
TGCAGCAAAATCAGATACGACTGTTATGACTGTACCTCCGGTAAAAGAGAAGGAATTTGCAGGAGTGGTTTTTGAAAATAAAAAAGATTATATATGCGGGATGCCCATATCTGCAGGCGTATCTGATACTGCCCATTACAAAGGAAAGGTATATGGCTTTTGTGCAACAGAATGCAAAGATGAATTTTTAAAAAATCCACAACAATATTTAACACTTAAAAATTAAACAATGAACAAGAAAATTAAATTAATGGCGATTGTTTTTTTTGCAATGACTTCATTTGCAATGGCACAAACAGGAAAAACAGTATGGAAAGAAATGAAAGCTTTTCACGGAATTATGTCACCTGTTTTCCATCCTGCGGAAGAGGGTAATTTTACACCACTTAAAACAAAGTCGGACAGTTTATTGCTGATAGCAAAAAACTGGTATGCTTCTCCTATTCCTGCAGACTATAAGCCTAAGGAGACAAAGGAAACACTGGCACAATTGGTTAAAGAACTTACCATTGTTGATGAAGCTGTAAAAGCTGGAACTGAGAACAAACAATTGATGAAATTACTAACGATCGCTCATGATACTTTTCATAAAGTAGCCGGGGAGTGTAAAAAAACTGACGAATAAAATTTTCTTTGAAAGTAACAAAACAGCCATTGCATTTGCAATGGCTCTTTTGTTTATACACTTCTGAATAATTTCTTTTGCTACCTTCTTTCTATATACATTTGCAATGAATTTGGTTTTTGTCCTTAATACAATTAGGATGAGATTAAAAGGGAAGTTCGGTGTAAATCCGGCGCTATCCCCGTAGCTGTAAGGCCCGAAAAGTCAAAAGTTAAAGGTTAAAAGTCAAAAACAATAGTTGATGATTTCGCCTTTCACCTTTCACCTTTCAATTGTTGAATCTTCATACCACTGCTGATCCTCTCAGCGGGAAGGTGTTCAACGGAAGCCAAGCCAGAAGACCTGCCAGATATCATTTTAATCATTCACGGCTTTCGGGCGAAAGGCATGGAGTGTAAGCGCTGTAAGGCAATTATATTTCAGATTACTTGTTGTAAAACTAGTAATCAAATTTTCCACGAAAGCAGTTACAAAAAACATTTTCTAAAAATGAAAAAGAAAATTTTTATTGTGGCTGCTGTATTTTTCAGTAGTCAATCGTTTGCACAACAAGACAGCACCACTATGGATGAGGTTGTAGTAACAGCCACCAAAACGGCATTAAAGCAATCGCAAACAGGCAAAGTAGTAACAATAATTAATCAGGCAATGCTGCAAAGTAATGCAGGGAAAACCCTCACAGAAATTCTCAATTATCAGGCAGGCATATTTGTAAATGGAGCTAGCAGTAATTTAGGCAGTAACCAGGATTATTACCTTCGAGGAGCATCCACAGGGAATACGCTCATTTTACTAGATGGTATACCGGTAGCGGATCCTTCTTATATTTCAAGCTATTTTGATTTAAATAATATAAGCCCATCACAGGTAGAACGTATTGAAATTCTAAAAGGAGCCCAAAGCACTTTATGGGGTAGCGATGCAGTAGCAGGTGTTATTAATATCATTACAAAACAGGGCACGAGAAAAATCACTCGTTCCAATGCAATGGTTACTTATGGTAGCTACCATACTTTTAGAGCCAATGCTGGTCTAAGTGGTAGCATAAAAGGGCTTACTTATAATATGCAATATGGACATGTTAACAGTAAAGGGTTTTCGAGTGCATTTGATAGTACAGGGTATGCCAATTTTGAGAATGATAAGTTTATTCAAAACAATATCCAGGCAAATCTCGGTTATCGTTTTAATTCTACATTAACTGCACGTTATATGACTAATTATGGAAAATATAATACAGGTTTGGACGCAGGAGCATTTGCAGATGATGCAGATTATAATAACATAAATAGTAACCTTATGAATAGCCTTGTATTTAGCTATAAGGGTAAACATTCAAGTCTCAATTTTAGCAACTCGTATAACAATAGTAAGCGGTTGTTAACAGACGATAGCGCCAGTATTGGCGGGTTCGCTAAATTTGCCCAAGGTAATTACAAAGGTTATTCCTTTGTTTCAGAATTATATGGAAACGTAGCGCTTACAAAAAAAATATCGCTACTTGGCGGGGTACAAAGATTAGCCAATAAAACAGATCAATTTTATTCGAATATAAGTAGTTACGGATTGTATACAACTGCATTAGGAGATACTGCAAAAACAACCAATTACGCAGCTTATGCTTCTTTTACATTACTCAACTTCAATCATTTTAATGCAGAGCTAGGGCTAAGGTATAATAACCACAGCGTATACGGTAATAATATGACTTGGTCCTTTAATCCTTCTTATAATATTGATGAAAATACGCGGGTATTTATAAATCTTTCCTCTGCTTATAGAGTTCCTTCTTTATACCAGCTATATAGTGAATATGGAAATAAAGAGCTACAGCCCGAGAAAAGTAATAATTATGAAATTGGTATTCAATCGCTGGCTAACAGTAAAAAAAATTCATTAAGACTGGTAGCATTTAAAAGAGATATTAAAAATGTAATTGTTTTTTATACCGACCTGAATTATGTAAGTCAATATATTAATAGAGACGAACAGCATGATTATGGATTTGAAATAGAGAGCAGTTTGGCAATTAGAAAGATTGGGAAATTGGTGACGAATCTTACTTATATCGAAGGCGTTGGAAATGACCAACAGAAAAAAATAAAAAATCTGTATCGCCGGCCGAATTTTACGTTTAACAGTACGCTTACAATTGAACCTATTAAGGGATTAACCCTAATGCCTAATTTTAGATTTGTAGGCGCCCGCTTAAAAGGCGAGTACGATTCAGGGCCGGCTACAATGCCTCAGTACTATACCATTGATTTTTCCGCAGGATATCAGTTCTCTAAAAATTTCCGTTTTTTTGCTGACTGTAGGAATATTACGAATCAACAATATTTTGATATCCCAGGATATAATAACCGAATGGTAAATTACACTTTTGGGTTAGTAGCACAGTTTTAATTTTTTATGCAATACTGTTTTATGGCATCATATATCCCCTATGACAGGAGATATATGGTGCCATAAATTTATAAGTTATAGCAAAGCATTTTAGATAATTTATATTTGCGGTATTAAAAATTCATTAATGAGTGCAACTGCAGAAGAAATATTGGATAGATTTAGAGAATCTTGGATAGCAACTGAAAAAATTTATAACAATTTAATAGATAGTTATCCGGGATTTAACAGGCTGATTCCTGTATATATTTTCATTCAAAAACTACGAGACTCAGGACAGGATAAATATTTTCGACTTGGCACCTATAATAATCATTTGATTTTTTCCAGAGCCATTGACGCCGAATTAAGGGCAGATCAAAAGTTCCTTAAACTTGAAGCAAAGGATGATTCCTATGAAATAACATTAAAAGATGCAAAAAAAATGTACAGGCAATATAAAATAAAAGATTTGGAAGATTCAAGACTCACTGGTCTATTTGAAATATTAAAGGAAACACTTATTGACTAATTATTCAAAGCAGTTTTATGCTGCTATGCAAAAATATTTATTCATTTTTTTATTATTGTCGGGTACATTTCCCGCCCTGTCTCAATATTCATTTAAAGGAAAGGTCATTGATGAATTACAACAACCGTTACAGGGAGTTTCAGTTGTAATCGGAAAAAATCAAAAAGTAGCACTTACAGATACTCTTGGGAATTACAATTTTAATTTTTCTTCGCAAAATTATTTACTTTCTTTTAGCCATGTTGGTTTTATTAGTAAAGAAATTCGAGTGAATATTTATTTGCCAGCTACAACAATACTGCAGCGAAAGGATGAACTCTTGAATGAAACTGTTGTAAAAGCATTTGAAAGAAATACTTCGAATAAAAACGTAGCAGCAGCGGTAACTGTTTTAAGTAAAAATATGCTGGAGCGCTTAGGTACCAACTCATTTGTAGCTTCAGTAAATACTGTTCCCGGAGTAAAAATGGATGAACGCAGTCCGGGAAGTTACCGGCTAAGTATCAGAGGTAATTTATTGCGTTCCACATTTGGCGTTAGAAATGTAAAAGTTTACTGGAATGGAATACCTTTTACCGATGCAAATGGAAATACTTATTTAAATCAACTTTCGCTGAATAATATTAATAGGATAGAAATCATAAAAGGACCTTCGGGTAGTATGTATGGCAGTGGAACGGGAGGTGTAGTATTGTTAAGTTCAGGCAACAGCAGTTTAACAAAACAAAAATGGGTAGACCTACAAACTTCTGTCGGGAGTTATGGTTTATTTTCTATGAATGCCAGTTATGAACAAGCCGGTAAAAATGCATCCATTCTTTCAATTTCTCATTTGCAAAGCAATGGCTATAGGGATCATACAAAAATGAAACGGGATGTAGCACATTACAACAGCACATATCGGGTAAGCAATAGGAGACAAATAAAAACAAATATATTTTACAGCGATCTTTATTATCAGACACCTGGTGGGCTTACGTTAGCAGAGTTAAATGCTAATCCTAAACAGTCTAGACCTGCAGCAGGCGTTTTCCAAAGTGCTGCAACACAAAAAGCGGCTGTTTATCTTAAAACAATCTATGTCGGCCTTTCTCAGGAAATTAATATAAACAGCAGGTGGAATAACCTAACAGGAATTTATGGTTCATACACCGATTTTAAAAATCCAACCATTCGCAACTATGAAGATAAATATGAGAAAGGGATTGGTGCCCGCTCAGTTTTTCAATTTAAATCAGGCTTCTTAACCGGCACAATTGGCGGAGAAATACAACAGGGTTTTTTTGCCTCGGGTGTATTTGCAAACAAGGCCGGATCAAAAGATACCCTTCAGTTTAATGCTGCTATTCAATCAAGGCAGTACAATATTTTTGCGCAGTCTGATGTTGAATTGCCTCATCATTTTTTTATAAATGCAGGTATCAGTTACAATCATTTTTATTATGGCTATAAAAAAAATAGTAATATAAATCCGGTAAAAGATAACAGCAATTTTAAACCAGTTTTTATTCCCAGGGTTTCTTTATTAAAAAAGCTTGATTTATTAAGTGTATATTTTGCCGTTAGTAAAGGATATTCTGTGCCTACGATTGATGAAGTAAATGCAGGTAATGATGTATTTAATACTACATTAAAAGCAGAAATGGCGACCAATTTCGAAGCTGGTGTTAAAGGCGATCTCATTAAAAATAAATTATGGATGGATGCAGCTTATTATTTTTTTAGTTTAAAAAATACGATTGTGAGCAGGAGAGATTCTAGTGGCGGAGATTTTTATTTGAATGCTGGCAGCACCCGGCAGTTTGGTACAGAGTTATCGCTGCATTACCTGTTGGCTGATAACAACAATCAGTTTATCCGGCAGATTAAGCTCAGCAGCAGTTTTACCAATATCAGGGCTACATTTAAGAATTACCAGCAGGGAAGTATAAAGTATGACGGCAATCAATTGACCGGTACAGCACCCAATGTTTTTATACTAAATATGGATATTGTTTGGGCGGGAAAAGTATATGCAAATACCAGTTTCTGTTATACCGATCATATTCCTTTAAACGATGCCAATACTTTTTATGCCTCCTCTTATTGGTTCTATTTTGTAAAGTTGGGTTATAAAACAACATTAGGGTCATCAACCGAAGCTAATTTTTTTATTAGTTCAGAGCGGTCACCAAAGAATCCTTACAGCATGGGCAATGATTTAAATGCAGCTGCCGATCGGTATTTTAATCCTGCTGTACC
>CANNJE010000153.1 GCA_947504605.1 Chitinophagaceae bacterium | reverse complement strand
TTTACTACTTTTTTAGGTGCAACCTTAACTGCAGGCTTTTTTGCAACTGGCTTGGCGACCACTTTCTTTGCCACTGGCTTAACAGCTTTTTTAGGAGCAGGCTTCGCAGCTTTTTTTACTGCAACTGCTTTTTTAACAGGTTTTGGAGCTACCACCTTTTTAGGGGTAGGCTTTTTTACTGCAGGTTTTGCTGGTTTCTTTTTGGTTGCCATCGTATTAGCTTTTTTTAAGTTTCACTATTAAAGTAGTGTTATTGACTTCTATGCTAACTCCCTCTGTTTGATGATTAAAGTCAAGAGAATCTGCTAAAATTTCGCGGCAAATATAATCTTTAAATTCAATTAAAGATGGTTGCAGCTCAGCATTTTCAGAGATCGTTACACTTATCCTGTCAAAAAGTTCAAATCCGCTATCTTTTCTGATATTTTGTATCCTGTTTACCAATTCCCGGGCATTTCCCTCCGCTTTCAAATTAGAAGTAATTGTAATGTCAAGAGCAACTGTTAATGAGCCCTTGCTTGCTATTTCATATCCTGGAATTTCATCAGTTATTATTTCAAGATCTTCAGCATTGATTATTAAAGGATCTTCTCCATTGGCAACACCGTCTGGATTAAGTAAATACTCCCCTTGTTGAACTTTTTCAATTACGCTATCATCAAATGTTTCAATCTCGGCAGCTGCCCATTTCATTTTGGCACCCAGCTTTTTCCCCAAGGTTTTAAAATTGGCTTTTGCTTTTTTTCGTATAAAGTCATTGTCTGCAGCTAAAATTTCTACCTCCTTGATGTTTGTTTCTGCTTTTATTATTTCTTCGACTAGTTTAATATTTGCAGCCATTTCCGTGTCCATTGCAGGAATAAATACCTTTTGCAAGGGTTGTCTTACTTTAATATTTACTTTTTTGCGAAGCGATAAAATCAAGGAAGAAGCTTCCTGTGCTAATAACATCCTTTTTTCCAAAGATTGATTAATCATTGTCTCATCGGCCTTAGGAAAATAAGCATGATGAACAGATATGTGTTCAAATCTGCCAGTTACTTCATTGAGGTTATTGTATAGCCAATCTGCAAAAAAAGGTGCAATTGGAGCAATTAACCTTGTGATGGTTTCCAAGCATTCATATAAAGTTTGATATGCGCAAATTTTATCATGTTCATAGTCGCCTTTCCAGAAACGTCGCCTGCAAAGGCGAACATACCAGTTGCTAAGCAATGAATCTACAAACTCTTCTATTGCACGTCCAGCTTGTGTGGGTTCGTATGTATCAAAACTTTCTTCTACAGTTTTAACCAAACTATTTAAAGAAGATAAGATCCATTGATCAATTTCCGGCCTGTCTTTTAATGGAATGTAGTTTTCTTTAAAATTAAATCCATCAACATTGGCATATAAAGCAAAGAACTGGTAAGTATTATAGAGGGTCCCAAAAAATTTGCGTTGTACTTCTTTAATTCCTTCTTCATCAAATTTTAAACTGTCCCATGGCGATGCATTGGTAATAAGGTACCATCTTGTAGCATCGGCGCCATAAGTATCGATAGTGACAAATGGATCTACCACATTTCCAAGCCTTTTGCTCATTTTATTTCCGGCTTTATCTAGAACCAGACCATTACTTACAACAGTTTTGTAAGCGATGCTATCAAAAAGCAACACACCCAATGCATGTAAGGTGTAAAACCAGCCACGGGTTTGATCTACCCCTTCTGCAATAAAATCAGCAGGGAAAGCTCCTTCTGCAGCATTCCCCAAATGTGAAGTTTTGGAGTCGGCATGGTATTTCCAAAAATTTTCGGTGGATAATGGTCCATATTTTTCAGAGGAGCTATCAGGTAATCCCCATTGGGCATAAGGCATAGCGCCACTATCAAACCAAACATCTACCAGATCGGGTACCCTTTTCATAGGTAACCCATTATTGCTTACCAATATGATATCATCTACATAAGGTTTATGAAGATCTAAAATCCCTTCGTGTAAATAATTAGTATTGGTATTACCGCCCAAAACTGCTGCAGCTTTTCTTATTTCTGCATTTAATTCATTTATTGAACCAATACATTTCTGTTCTTCACCATCTTCGGTTTTCCAAATTGGTAATGGCGTCCCCCAAAAACGGCTGCGACTTAGGTTCCAGTCTACCATGTTTTCGAGCCAGTTACCAAAACGGCCGGTGCCTGTTGAGGCGGGTTTCCAGTTGATGGTTTTATTTAGTTCTACCATTCTATCTTTTACCGCTGTAGTTTTAATAAACCATGCGTCTAAAGGATAATAAATGATTGGTTTATCGGTACGCCAGCAATGAGGATAATTATGCTCATATTTTTCTACTTTAAAAGCACGATTCTCTTTTTTTAATTTTACGCTGATGTCTACGTTTACATCTATATATCCTTGTTCGTTTTTGTAATCTTTTACATACCGACCACTAAATTCACCTACCCCATCTATAAATTTACCTTGTTTATCAACCAGCGTTAGTATACCAAGATTGTTTTTTTGACCTACTTTATAATCATCTGCACCAAATGCGGGTGCAGTATGTACGATACCAGTACCATCTTCTGTAGTAACAAAATCTCCAAGGATGATTTTAAAAGGTGCAGCCCCCGGCGTAATTTCCTGTATTTGTTCTAGTGTGTTGGCTTCAGATGGGAGTAGTTGTTCATATAAAGCGCCTTCAATTTCTTTGCCTTTAAATGAAGTGATAATTTTCCATGGAATGGCTTTATCTCCTTCTTTGTATGCTTCAAAATCGCCATTTTCATTTTCAGCTTTTAAATATTTTGATACCAAAGCTTTTGCAAGAACAATATTATTGGGCAAATGAGTATAAGGGTTAAATGTTTTCACTAGCACATATTCTATGCCTGGACCTACTGTTAATCCTAGATTAGATGGTAAGGTCCATGGAGTAGTTGTCCATGCCATAAAAAAAACTTCTTCGTTATTTACAGCATCAAAGAGTTGTTTTGTTTTTTCGTTGTTCACAGCCTTGAACATCGCAACAGCACTGGTATCCTTTACATCTTTATATGTTCCCGGCTGATTTAGTTCATGTGAAGACAAGCCTGTTCCTGCAGCAGGTGAATAGGGTTGTATACTCACACTTTCGTAGAGATAGCCTTTTTTATACAATTCGCTTAGGCACCACCAAAGGGTTTCTATGTAATTATTTTCAAAAGTTACATAAGGGTCGTTAAGGTCTACCCAATAGCCCATTTTTCTGGTGATATCATCCCATTTATCTTTAAACCTCATTACAACTTCCCGGCATTTTTTGTTGTAATCTTCTACAGAAATCTTAACCCCAATATCTTCTTTGGTAATACCCAATTCTTTTTCAACTCCTAGTTCTACCGGCAGGCCATGAGTATCCCAGCCACCTTTGCGTTTTACTTGAAATCCCTGCATGGTTTTATAGCGGCATACGAGATCCTTTAATGTTCTTGAAATAACGTGGTGAATACCAGGCATTCCATTGGCACTTGGAGGGCCTTCATAAAATACAAAAGGTACGTTCCCATCTCTTAGATCCACACTTTTTTCAAATGTTTGGTGTTCTGTCCATTTTTGCAATATTTCATTGCTGATTGCAGATAAGTTTAACTGCTGATATTCCTGATATCTCAATGCCATAAATATTTTCCGCTTACTTTCTTAAAAATTGTTGGCAAAGGTAATGAAATAACTGTTTAAGGCTGTGTGGCACAATATTCGGCATATTAACATAACAAATTTATTTTATCTAAATAGCTACTATAATTAGGTGGTGATGCCCCAAACTTTTCTGTAATTTTTTTCAGTTATCCACAAATTTAGTCATTGGCATAAAATTGGAAATAAGTTATGAGGCTAACAACCTAATTTTTATCACATATCCTAAAAATGTTAACTCGTGAAAAACACCTTATTATTGATAAGCGCGGGTTTGATTTTTAATCTATCTGCGTAAGTGCAAAAAATAAAAAACCAATACCAGTAAAGCGAACGTTCCTGAAAATGTGAATGAATCTTTTAAAGGTCATATGCAAATGTTGAAAATAGTACTTGCAATAAAACTTATACAGGTAATTATGTAGCAGTTTTCACAAATTCGGACAATCTTTCTTAGGAAGTAGAATACAATGATGCTGGTGTAAAAGTAAAAACGAAGACAAAATAGGGTAGTGAGGGTTACCTCAGATTGTGCAAAAATGGATAAACCGGGTATTAAACCATATTTCAATATAAACTTGAAACTGCATTAAATACAAAAAAGAAATTATTTATAAGTGAAGAAGGAACTGTGGCAGAGTAAAGATTTTTGCTGGTTTAGGGTTTTATTAGGGTAAAACGGGGGTATTCTTACTCCCGTTACTTTATTTAAATTTTATAAATATGTCATTCCGTTTTAAGTTCAATAATCCACCATTTTAACCACAAGAAGAAGGAATTATCAGGCAGAAGCTGGTAAAAATCTACAATTACAAAAAAGGCAACTATATAATTTAGTTGCCTTTTTATTACATATACTGGTCATTTAAAAAAGGGATCTCTTAAAAGTTATAATGTTCTTCTATTTCAGTACACAAAAAAGCAACTCGAAATGGAGTTGCTTTTTTGTAAAGAATTATGTACCCTTAAAAAACTTTTGTTCCGTTGGACTGAAATGTATACCTGAAAGCATAAAAACGTTGACCATGTAATTTTTCATTATCACTAGCCGATGCTATAGGAGTTACACCTTTTTTATAATAATTGGTGATTTCAAGTTTTGCATATTTGCCGGATGCAGTTCTGATAACCAATACACGTCCTGGAAGTGGAGTAATTAAGTTGTTTGCTCCGTCATAATTATACCATCCTTTTCCAGAGCCGGTAGTAATTGCATAAACAGGGGCTGCGTCTGTTTTGAAAACTGAATCTGTTGGTACAGCAGGCAATGCGTTAAACGTACCTATTTGTACAAATGCTCCGCCTGTTCCCGGGCCACTGTTGCCAGAATTAGTTAAAATTGTAGTTCCTCTAAAAGCAATATCCCATCTGTTGCTGGCAGAATCAGATGAAGCAACCAATGCATTGTTTTCTATACTAAAAAAGGTAAATTTATTGGCCCCGTAAGGTTGTCCTTGATTTAAGCCAATGATAGTATCCGCAATTAAATTTTGAACAGTGGTTATTCTGCCCTGAGTAAAGACTTTGAATGTGCCATCATTGGTTGTGTTGATTGGAGTTGCTTCATCTTTTTTACATGAGGTAAATAATAAAATGCATGCTGCAAAAATTCCTGCTACTGTAAGTGTTTTTTTCATCTTTTTTTAATTTAAATAATAAGGAGGGTTATTGTTAATTTTTTTTATTTATTGTATAAGCTATTGTTGTAAAAAATGTTCTGCCAGGAGCATTAGGCAGGTTATCGGCATCTACATGATTAAGAATATTGTCAGCACCAAGTTGAACCCTGAATCCTTTTTTAAGATTCATTCCTACGCTGCTATTTAGTTGTACAAATCCGTCGGCAAATTCATCCTGCTTATTGTAAACGCCATTTCCATCTTTGTCAAATACGACCCATTTGCTGCGATAAATAGCTCTGATATTTGCAAACCATTTTTGCTGAGCGGCTTCATATATAAGTTTTAACGTAGCCATGTGCGGACTTCTATTTGGCAATCCCAAATAGTCGCTTTTCTTTAACAGAACGCTGTAATTATTTGCATCCCGTGTGTAGTAATAATTGCCTGCTTTTATTTTCTTTAACTCATCCTTATCTGCAGTTTGCAGAAACTGATATCCAACATTCAAACAAAGATTGGGAGTGAGGATATATTTCAAATTGGTTTCTATTCCCTGTGTAAATGCACTTTTGATGTTTACATAACTAAAAATCTGGGTATTGTCTACACGTGTTGCAACCAATCTCGCTTCAATAAGATCTTTAATATCATTTCTAAAAACATTTACTTGCCACTGAATTTTTTTTG
>CANNJE010000152.1 GCA_947504605.1 Chitinophagaceae bacterium | reverse complement strand
TATAGGTGTAGATGAAATCCGGCATTGTGCAGAGCCAAGATTTCCAGGTTCTGCAACGGTGAGCCGGTATTCATATTTTCCAATCGCATTTGCCGCTGTGAAATTACTTACGATTGATGTACTGGTTGCTCCAGGTATATCTGTCCAAGCACTATTGTTAAACCGTTGTTGCCATTGAAATACAGGGTTGTTAAAACCTGCAGAAATGGTACAGCCAAAATTAAAAGACTGTGCAGCTCCTTCGCAAATATTGGCAGTCGTAGTTGTTTGTCCGCTGATAGAAGGTGTTAGTTGAGGTCCACAGGGCCTAAAAGTGATATCATCCAAAGCAAGGTCATTGCCACAGCCACCGGGAGCATTGTTCACAATACGAAGCACAATATCTGATCCTGCCGGAGGTGTTGTAAAAAAGAAGCCGTATTGTTTCCAGGTAGGCGCCGTAGTTGGAGGAATATTGCCACTATTGTAAGATTGCAAAACAGTACCATCTGTTTTTTCAATCGTAAAACTAAGGTTGGGTTGGTTTGAGTTGCTGTTGCAGGAACTGGTTAGGATCACATTTACGATCCATGCAGCAAATTCGTAGGTACTGTTGCCACAAAGTCCCCGAACGGTATCCACATAAAAAGCACTGGGTTGAATAGAGGCATTTACCAGCATAAAATAGCCATTGCCATCTCCTGTATGATCGCTTTGAATACTATGCCAACTATTCCCGAAACAATTAGTGGTATTGCTCCTTACGGTATAAAAACCATCCGAAGGGCAATCGTTGGCCACATATTGATAACCGGTAGCAGCAGCCGCAAGTGAAGGACCCGGATTAAAACCAGCTCCGAAAGTAATATTAACCAATGGGTCACCAAGGCTGCCCTGGCAAAGTTGAGCTTGGCCCTCTGTTAGTAGAAGTACAAATAAAACGGTAAAAAAGTGCCTAAATATCATTCGGATACAAATATCCTACATTGCCATGTTAAAAAGTATTTTATCTTAAATAGTTTTTATATTTTCTTGCCCGTTTTATCGGGGATAGCTGGTGCGTGCTGCTGTTTAAGTGGAATATGAATGGTCGTTTGGCAGCCGCTGTCTTCCATGCTGCTGATTTACATTTTAGCATTAAAGGAGACTAACCTTTTTTTAACTTATAAAGATCTATCCAGTTAATTGCCTTTAAGCATCCTATTTTCAAATCTAATCAGGAACTTGATTTCTTTACATATTTGGTAAGGATTACAATCATGGAGTTATTAACCCTTCCTTCTATCTGTTCAGGATTATCTGCCACCAGGTGAATTTTTCTAACTACGGTTCCCACAGTAGCATTAAAAGTAGCACCTTTTACTTCCAGTGTTTTTGTTAGTACCACATTGTCGCCATTGTGCAATACCGCACCATAACAATCCAAATGTTTTACTACATCATCGGGGTTGATATCATCGCCCGAAGCTTTGGCCCATTCCATGGTTTCTTCGTCCAGGTAGGCAATATCTATTAAATCCTGTGTCCAGTCCAGTTGTTTTAATTTATGAAGCATACGCCAGGAAACTACTTTTACGGCAGGCTCTTCGCTCCAGATACTATCATTCAGGCAGCGCCAATGATTGGCATCAGCCGTTTCAATATTGTTCATTTGGTTTAGGCAGGTAGGGCATACCCAAATATGATGTGCTGCTTTGTTGCCCGGGCTCGAAGGAACAGCATAGGCTGTATTGGCTTCTTCTGAACCACATAATTCGCAACAAAAGTTGCCTCTTTTTTGAACATCCTTATCTACACTCATAGTATAGTTGTTTATTTGAAGGCTGCAAGGTAATACAATATTTTGCCATCACATATAGCTATAGTTGGTTTACTAAATTAGAAGGGCTGTTTATAGCTGCCGATTCATAAAAAACTAAAAATTCAGCTAACTTTACCACTAAATCATCCTGATGGCAATTCGCATTTTTATTACCGGTGGTACATTTGATAAAGAATACAATGAACTGAATGGCCAGTTATTTTTTAAAGATACCCATCTAGGCGATCTGCTGGAAATGGGCCGTAGTAAAGTTTCTGTAGAGATAAGGACCCTGATGATGCTGGACAGTCTTGAAATGACAGACGAAGACAGAGAACTAATCGTGCATCAATGTCAGCATTGCGAAGAGTCTAAAATTGTAATCACCCATGGCACCGATACGATGGCAGAAACAGCTAAAGTGCTGGCTGCAGCCGTTGATAATAAAACCATCATTCTTACAGGAGCCATGATTCCCATTATGTTTGGTAGCTCCGATGGATTGTTTAACCTGGGCAGTGCATTGGCTTTTGCGCAAACCTTACCTGCAGGCGTGTATGTGGCAATGAATGGCCGTTATTTCAATTGGGACAATGTACGCAAGAACAAACAAACCGGGGTTTTTGAAGAAATAAAATAATAATTTAATTCCTGCCTCTTTCTATTTTACATCTTTTCCTCTAAGCACTTCTTTTAAATGCCCCAGCATTATCCAGCAAATAATGGTTAGCCCAATTGCCAACACAAAACCGGAATACATAAATACTTTAAGGACTTTTAAAACAGGTTCCATGAGTTCTGTAAACACTGTTATTTTTAATGTGATTGCTCTGTAACCTTTAATAATACCAGCAACAATCAACGCAACCCAAAATACCAATAAACTAAGCTGACTTGTCCAGTAGCCGATGTTTAAATGCAGGCGCATTCTTTTGTTTTTGTCCTCATCCATTTTAAGGATATAAGAAATACTTGCCAGCAAGATCATTGTGTTGATGCCGATGGTAGTACCCATTGCATGTGCAACCGTGATATGCGTGCCATGTGTGTAGCGGTTGATTGCCGGGATAGACATGAATAAAGCCAGCACCAAATTCAGGAAGATCCAAAATTCAGATGCTATTAGGAATTTATAGGTGAGCAGGTATCTGAATTTTTCTCTTTCTTCCAATTTGCTTTTAAAACCTTGGATGATACCAATGAGTAACAACCATTCTGTCATGCTGATACCATAAGATACATCCCTAATCCAAGATGCAGATGGTACATTGTAAATATGGTGACCCCAGTTAAAAATAAGATTGGTGAGTCCCAGAAAATAAGCAAAATAGGCTTTGCGGCTTTTGGCAATACTTTCCTCTCCGCTGATCTTTACCATTAGGTAAATGGCAGATCCGTAAATCATTTGATTCCATGCGCCCACCATCGATCCATTCGATTTCCATTGTATGGTCATCTCTTTCAAAAATGAATTTCTAAACCAGGGGATATGCCAAAGGTTTTGTTCAATAAAAGTAAAAAGGAAAAACAGGATACCTGTACTCCACATCCAAACATAGAGTGGTTTGTCTTTGGCCGATTGTAAAAGGGTGCCAAAAAAACTGATCATCAAACAAATCCAGGCAAGCAAAATAAATATATTCAGTACCGGTGGAAATTCCCAGTATTCTCTGCCCCCGTATTGTTCAAAACAATAACTGATAAAAATGGTTAGAATCGTAAGCACCCAAATTACGATAAATGCGATACTAAATTGATCGTATTGTTTAGCATCGGGGAAGGCCCATTTTTTATAATACAAAATACTTCCTGCTGCGCCGGAAATGATCCAGAACAATGCTGCCGATACATGAAAGGGCCGCACCTGCTCAAAGGACATGATATTGGTAAAATAATCCAGCTTAAAAAAAGCCAGCGCTGCAATGATACCAAAAAACAGGCTTAGCAAAAGAAGGCTTATTGCAAATCCGATAAAACTTTTAAATAATGAATTCATATTACTGGTTATCTATATTATAATTGCCATACCAGGTAACTTTCTCGGCCGGCACCGCCGTTTTACCACTTTTATCTACCCAGCTTAGAAAAGCCAACAGGTTTGTAATATCTGTTTCTGAAAGATTAAAATTGGGCATTCTGGGAGAGCCTGCAATCAGCAACGATTTGGCAAATAAAGCCCCCTTTGTACTGTCTGAAATGATATTGGTAAGATCAGGCCCCATATAACCGCCAAGGCCGTACAACTGATGGCAGGCCTGGCAATTTCTGGATTGCCAGATAGATAAACCGGCAATAGCTTGGTCTGTTGGTTGCTCGGTTTCTTTAGCGCTTTTAGTATATACCAAAAACGAGTAGCAGAAATAGGCAAGTATCAACAAAATAAAAATACGTTTAACCATCCTGCGTTGTTTTATTCAGCAGCGAAGTTATCCGGCAGGGGCATTGGCATTAATGAGAAAGAACATTTGAAAATATGACATTCGTCAGTTTAGATAACTAAATAGGTAGACTATACAGTAGTTTAAAAACCTAATTTTGCAGTATATATTTATCAGATGCCCTCCTTAGAAGCTATCAAACAAAGCTGGCTTAAATTACAAAGTTCCCTTTCAGTAAGATTAGGAAATGATCCTGATTTGGATGCCGTATTGCTTTTTATTGGAATAAGAGAGTCCGGCTTGCCTCCCAAAAAACTGAGCGATGATGAAATCATTCAACTCAGGCAGATAGCCGTTGCAACCATCCTGGTACCCGCAAGATATTATGAACTTTATTGGGTAGATGATTTTGGCTGGCCTCACTTTAAACAATTGGAAAGAGAGCCCACAATGGATGAGGCCGAAAGGGAAGCTTTCTTAAAACCTTTTATCATCCTATACGCAGAAAAACATCGGCTTATTACATAGCACGCTGCAGTATAAAATGTTGGAATGTTTAAAAGGGAAAAATAAAACCCTTTTAAACATGTACTTTTTACTAAAATCCTATTACCTTATTCATTCTATCAAAATCTTTCGATTTTATTTTATTGCTCGCTTTGGTGGTTTCATAATACAATAGCTCTTTGGTTTTAAGGTCGTAAGCCAACATGTATTTTCTTTCATCAACAGCAGGCAGGAATAAAGCATATTTATCTGCCTCCGCACTGTTCTCTAGTTTCATAATTTCCTCTGCAGTCATTATTTTATATTTACCACCATAGCTGATATCTGCCTCGTCTAAAATATTGTGCATGATCGGAGTCATTTTTCTTTTAGCTGCATCCAGGTTGTTTTTAAAAAGGGCTGTTGCATTTGGATTTACATCCCATTCTTTTACCACATCATTTGGAATAAGCAGGGTCTTTTTTACAAGCCTGGTTGCTTTGGCTTGTACTGAATCTAAATAATCTTTGGTTGATTCTTTTTCAGATAACCATCTTACCATATCGTTGAGGTTGTAAACGATATAGGGTAAACGCAGTGCAGCACGTTCGTATATATGTTCGGCCTTTGCATCAAATTCATAATGCACCGCATTGATGGGGAAGGCGCATATAATGGCTTCTCCATAAGCTTTTCCTTTAGAGGTAGCTTCCCCATAAACATAAAAAGGGTAGTTCATTGTGGTGGCATGATCTCGTACTTCGAGGCCAACGATTGCAGGTAAAAAAACGGCATACGCCGAATTTTTATCTACCTCATAATCTTTAATGGGGCTGTACCATTCATACGGACTTACTTTCCAGTAATTTTTAAATGCAGTTACCAAACGTTCGTTGTATATTTTCGATTCTGTTGCGTGAACAATCACCGGTGATCTCAGCACCAGCTTCACATTTTTACCCTTGGTTTTGTCGAAAATTTGAGCCGAAGCAGGAGTCATTCCAAGCATTAAAATAACAGGGAATAACCATTTATTAATCCATCCTTTTTGCATAAAATATTTTTGCGGAAGATAGTAAAATTGTATTAAATATGCAGGCCAGCAAGAATAAGTGAAAATATTTTCGAAAAGGGTTTATTGTTTTCTTTTCTAAGCGTGCATTCTTTTTAAACTGTGTCCTTTGTTTGTATTGTAGTATCAGTAAGCATTTTGTTGATGGAAACTGCACTTCTTCTTCCTTCTCCCATTGCCAATATTACGGTAGCTGCGCCCAATACAATATCGCCGCCGGCAAATATTTTGCTCATAGAAGTTTGTTGTGTTTCATCCAC
>CANNJE010000151.1 GCA_947504605.1 Chitinophagaceae bacterium | reverse complement strand
TTGGCTTTTAGTTGTTAACTTCAACTTCATATTTTCAATTGGGCTTTAGTTGCGGGCGGAAGATTTTCAAATCCCCCAACAACGCCAAGCCCTGCCCGTTAGGTGCAAGCGGAGCGGAGGTTCAAAAATCTAACTCAACTTTTAAGTGTTGAAAACTTTTAAGGACAATTTATGTCCCCGACAGTTTTTTGTTTTACTTTTGAACAAAATCAGTCCTCAATGACTTTGGTGAAAAATTTAGTTTCTTCATTTGGCGAACAGCTTCGTTCATTGCGTGAACAGAAAAAAATGTCATTGCGGGAAGTTGCAACTGAAATCGGCATAGACACCTCATTACTTGGAAAAATTGAGCGCAACGAAAGACAGGCAACGAAAGAGCAAATAAAATTGGTTGCGAAATTTTTCAAGTATAACGAGCAATTATTAATCGAAGAAAATTTAAGCGACCAATTAGCCTATAAAATAATTGAAGCGGACGCTGACAGTGAAATTTTAAAAGTTGCAGAACAAAAAATTGAATATTTAAAAACAAAAAAATAATATGAAAGTAGTTTCATTATTCGCAGGTTGCGGGGGTCTAGACCTGGGTTTTATTAAAGCTGGACATAAAATTGTTTTTGCAAACGACTTTTGTAAAGATTGTAAAGTTACCTACGAAAATAACATTGGTAAACACTTTTGGCTGGGTGACGTTAAAAAACTTGATACAAGTATTCTTCCCGAGTACGATATATTGACAGGTGGTTTTCCTTGTCAAGGATTTTCTGTTGCAAATTTATACAGAGAAGCATCTGACAGCAGAAACGAATTGTACTTGCAAATAGTTAGAATAATTTCAGAAACCAAACCAAAATATTTTCTTGCAGAAAATGTTCCAGGGTTATTAAGTCTTGGGCAAGGGAAAATTGCTAAAATGATTTTAAATGATTTCAGAAATATCGGAGTTGAAAACGGAAACTCGGGTTATGAAGTTAAAATGTATTTACTCAATGCTGCCCATTATGGTGTACCGCAGGGAAGAAGACGAGTTATTTTTTTAGGTGTATCCAATGATATTAAAAGTGAAAAAAGAGAAATATTATTTGAAAATTTCCCTCCTAAAAAAACACACGACAGCAACGACCCAAAATTAAAGCCATTCAAAACTTTAAGAGACGCAATTGCAGATTTGCCCGAACCTGATACCAAAGCCGCTGAAAAAATACTGAATCAGTACGGAACAAAACATAAAGTAAAAATTAATGGCTATATGGGAAACCGCAAACTTGACTGGGACAAGCCCGGACCAACAATGGTTGGAAGAGGCGGAGGAACAGGTGGCCCTGTTATTGCAGTTCATCCAAATTGTGAAAGACGATTTACGGTTAGAGAAACTGCAAGAATACAATCTTTCCCTGACGACTTTGAATTTTATGGCTCAACTTCATCACAATTTAGACAAATTGGAAATGCAGTTGCTGTTGGTTTTGCATATCATCTAGGTAAAGTCTTAAAAGACTACGAAGATGGCAAACTTAAAATTAAAAAGGGAGCGAAGCAACTAGAATTAGTCTTAGCCTAAATATCTTCTCTCCATTTTGTTAGGTCGGAAATATCTTCACCAGTAGGGTAAATTTCTGATGAATTTTCTGGAAATGCTAAAACGCATTGTTCGCAAACACTATTAATACACTTTGCGCAAATTTGATTTTTTCTTTCGTTAATATAATACGAGAGCAATTGTAAATTTTCAATTTTATCCTCTCCACCTTTTAATTGCGGCACTCTATGGTCTATTGCTATTTTCCTAAAATTGCTACTAAATTTCCCTTTTGAACTTTTGTACAAAGTATTGCCCAATATATTACATCTAAGACCGTATCTGTTTTCTAGTTCATCAAAGAATTTTTGTAAATTTCCTTGTGTGTGTATCCCAAACCAAATTGGACTAGCGTTATCTATTGTATTTGCCCAAAGAATTTCTAAGTGCAATTTCCAAACCTTTAATCTATTTTGGGTGCCAATATGCTCCATATATTCTCTAAAGCCTGATTGATCTAATAATTCACCAAACAATTTATTGTCATCAATACCGTACTTCTCTCTCATATCTTTAGTCGTAATTCCATCAGGATATTTCTCTGCCATTAAAGCAAGTGTCTTTCCTGCTCTTCCTGAATAAACTTTGAAAATGCGTTCGTCAGTTTCACTTAAAGTTAATTTAACTAAGTGCATCCCATTTTCTTGATAATAATTTCCAACTACTTTCATTTCTGTTATTTCTTTTAAAAACGAGCGGAATGAGCCGCATAAAATTTACGTATTCAGTCTTATAGCATTTTACATCTTGGTAGACCGCTTGTAATTCTATTACAATAAATATTTTTGAGGTTACCAATAGGCTTATATCCATCTATTTCATGGACAAGAACCAACTTAACGTTATTAAAAATGTCTCTAATAATTTTATTTAATTTTTTTTGCAGAGAAATGTTTTCGAAAATTTTTATATCATCGATAATTTTGGAAGTAATCAGTGAGCGATTATAAACTTCTTCATTTCCTAATAGCTTTATTTTATCTATAATGGGGATTTCCTCAATTGACAATTTTTTGAATGCGCTCAAAATATCATAATTATAAATTTTCCCATCAACAGATGAATGTAATTTAACCTTTACGTCATCTTTTATTAAAATTGTTTTCAATTCTTCAATTATGTCATTTGCTTTTTGCAAGTTGGACTCGGCAACCTCATTTTTTCTCAAACCATCTAAAAGAGGTGTTTTGCAACTAGGTGAAATGTTTTCAATTTTTTTTATACAATCTTTTACTATTTTCCCAGAAACCGTGTCTAATAAATCATGTTTAATGCTTAAAACATTTTCTAATATTCTTATAACATTACCAATTACTGGTGTATAGTGTGTAGCAACTTCAACTCCTAGCCGAAAACTATTATCAGAATCCACTTTTTTTATTTCCCATTTTTCACCAGATACATCTAGGTCATATGCAGAGTTTTGGCCTAACGGTTTCTTACCGTATTCTGCACCAAGCTTATGTTCACCATCTCCAACAGCTTTTTCAGAAGATTTAAACTTTATTCTACTTGACTTTTTTGTCCAAGCATTCCATTGATCATCTTTGTATATTTTATTCACTGAATTTTTCTTTGGCTTCGCTTTTGTCTTTTTCTTATTCATCAAATAAAGTCTTAATATTAGTTTTAAATGCCTTTGCAATTTTTTCAATTACTGTTATAGAAACATTCCTATCACCCTTTTCAATACTAGGGATATACGTTCTGTCTAAATCGGCATTTAGAGCAAGTTTCTCTTGAGACCAGCCTTTTTCAATCCGTAATAGCTTGACTTTATTACCAAATTTTTTCTTTATATCCATTATGCAAAGATTAGTTTATGTAGACAACTATACAACGGACAACTATCTACACATTAAAGAAGCTTTTTGGGTAGAAACGCCAGCACCTAACAAAAGGTTTTGTGCAATTGGGGCTGGACGTTGAAGCAATCATCAGCAGTGCATATCTAAGCTTTGGTTTCGGCGGACGTAATTCTGTTGAGCAGTAGTTCTAAACTTCAGCTTTTAGTTATAAATTTAGCTTCAGTTCCGGGCGGACAGTTGGTCAATTCCCCAACTGCACAAAGCCTCGAACGTTAGCTGCAAATTTCTAGGACACAGCCTACTAAAGAATTATTATACAAACTAATGACAAGATTGTTCTTACTCATACAATTTTTATGGTTTTCAAATTTTGCAAATGGACAAAATGTTGAACAAAGAATTCAAAATTTTGTGACTGACCAAAGCATTGACAGTTTCATTACTTACTCCTATCCTTGCATTGGCTATTCTTACCGCATTGACACTTGCCGCCCTTCTGACACACACTATTTGTTTTGGCTTAAAGACACCAAATATTATGTTCGACAGTTTACGACTTACAAAACCTCAAAGACAATTTCAATAGATTCAATAAACCCTTTGCTATTTTACATAACTAACAAACAAACTATCGACACAGAAGAAATAAGGCTGCCAACATATTACGATTATAGAAAAAAGAAAAATCGTATTGACACAGTTGAAGTAATAACAACAATTAACCACTCTTGCCATCATACATTTAGTTTCAACCTAAAATCAAAGTCTATAACCAAGTCTGTTGACATTTTTAATTTAGATTTTATGAATTTCGATACAGGGCAAAAAAATATTTACTACGACTACAATCAAAAATCGAAACTTAAAATTTTAATTGACGATATTACAAGACTGACCGACAAAGTGGATAAGGAACTTAAAATCGAGGTGGACTAAATCTGCAGCTAACATCAGGTTTGCTGCAAGGCTGGCTGGACGTTGGAGCAATGGTCATTTTATGACTTGTCCTGAAATAGGTTGTCTACAAAACAACTAAAAAATGGATATTAAACAACAAGCCATTACCGAGTATTTAACACAAGGTACCGGTTACCGGCAACTGGCAGCCAAGTATGGTGTAAGCCGTTCAACAATCAACAAATGGGTGCAGATACACCAAGGCATTCACAATATTCCCCCAACCGCCAAGCAGCAAAAATATTATCTTTCCGGAATGAACAGTAAACCCGAAAATTTGACTGGAGGTGAGTTTAAAAATCAGCAGGAGCTTGAGCAAAAAATAGCCCTTCTGGAAAAACAATTGGCTTGGGAAAAGCTCAGAGCTGATGCCCTTGATACGATGATCAATATTGCAGAAAAGCAACTTGAAATCGATATCAGAAAAAAGTCTGGCTCCCAACAGTCTCAGAAATAAAAAAGGCAAATACACATGTAAGTGTGAAAAGTATTTGTTGTCTGTTGGGGTATACGCCCCAGGCGTATCACAAAAAAGTAAAACAACATTTTGTAAAAGAGGTACAGGAATCACACATTTTGCAGGAAGTTCATACAATTAGAAAAGAGCAACCCAAGTGTGGCGGCCGTAAACTTTTAATGATGCTGCAACCATATTTTGTAGCGCATAAAATAGTGATAGGCAGGGATAAATTTTTCGATCTCCTGTTAAGAAACAAGTTGCTGGTTCGTAATAAAAGGCGCAGCATACGAACTACAAACAGCAATCATCATTTTCGTCGCTTTCCTGATCTGGCAAAGAGTTTCACGCCGTTAAAAGCTCATGAGCTTTGGGTATGTGACATAACTTATATTCCTCTTAAAAACCGGTTTGCATACCTGTTTTTAATTACGGATGCCTACAGCAGAAAGATTGTAGGGTTTCATGTAAGTGATGACATGAAAGTAAGCAGTGCAGTAGTAGCCCTTAAAAAAGCCTTGTTGCAAAAACCAGATGCAACCATTGTGCTTCATCACAGCGACAGGGGGATACAATATTGCAGCCATGAGTATGTAGCATTGCTGCAACAACATCATGCCATGATAAGCATGACTCAAAGCGGAGATCCCTTGGAAAACGCTATGGCAGAAAGAGTAAACGGCATATTAAAAACAGAACTTATCAGCAGTAGTTATGAGAATATTGAAAAAGCCAGTATAAGCATTACAAGAGCAATTACTATTTACAATTACAAACGCCTGCATAGCAGCATAAACTTTCAAATACCGAATGATGTTCACCATCAAAAAGGGCCACAAATAAAACGATGGAAAAACTATTATTATTCCCCCAAAACAAAGCCGCCAACGAGCGGGGGCAATACAAGCGGCTAGGGCACAAAAAACATTTTCTTTAGCTGTGTGGCTAGGAAAATATTTTTTGCCCACACACAGGCAAAATCTTTTTTAAACAACCTTATTCAGGATGAATTATCTTGAACAACCAAATGCAGGATTTTTATTAATAACGAGACAACTTTTTTCAGGACGGGTCAGTATCAATATCATCATTGGTTAGGTCAGACAATTGAAAAATCAAACACTTCGCTAAGCATCGGCAGGTTGGCGTTTATAGAACATAAAAACAGTTAAAGACTAAAATT
>CANNJE010000150.1 GCA_947504605.1 Chitinophagaceae bacterium | reverse complement strand
TGCGAGTTATGTGGTAGATTATAAATTAAATTCTTCTGCTACCTGGATCAGTGCGGCAACTGCAACAACTGCGACATCTGTTGTTATCAGCGGTTTGACAGCAAGCAGTTTATACGATTTTAGGGTTAGTACCAATTGTGGTGTGAATGGTGCAAGCGGTTTTTCTGCAGCACAGTTTACCACTACAGCTCCTTTTGTATGTAATGCTCCTGCCGGTTTAACTGCATCTGCTGTTACTGCTGCCGGTGCTACAGTAAGCTGGACAGCTGTGAGCGGTGCTGCGAGTTATGCAGTAGATTATAAATTAACTTCTTCAGCTACCTGGATCAGTGCGGCAACTGCAACAACTGCGACTTCTGTTGTTATCAGCGGATTGACTGCAAGTAGCTTATACGATTTTAGGGTTAGTACCAATTGCGGTGTGAATGGTGCAAGCGGTTTTTCTGCAGCACAGTTTACTACTACTGCAGTATCGGTTTGCGGATCTGCATTTGAGCCCAATGAAACATTGGCAACAGGAGCAGCAATCGTTTCAGGTGTTACCAATTCGGCAGCTATTTCAACTGCTACTGATATCGATTATTTCAAAATTACGACCACTGCTACCAGCAGCATTGTTTACAATTTGGTGGGCCCTGCAGGTGTAGATTATGACTTGTATGTTTACAACAGTGCAGGAACTCAACTTGGTTCAGGTGCTACAACAACATCAACAGAAACGGTTTCTTTAGCTAGCCAGGTTGCAGGAACTTACTACATTAAAGTAATGGGATATACCGGCGCATTCAGTGCTACTTGTTATACTATTAAAGCAACAGCTACCACTACTACCACTTGTCAGAATGTTTTGGATGCTAGTACCAACGGAACTACAACAGGTGCTGCGGTTGTTCCATTTAATACCAATACAACAGGTCTTGTAAGCCCGAGCGGCGATATTGATAATTATAAATTTGTTATCAGCAAAGCCGGAACGATTACAATAACTCTAACAACCCTTCCTGCCAACTACAATCTTAAATTACTAAACAGTGCAGGAACCCAGGTAGCTATTTCTCAAAAAACTGGTACTACCAATGAGTCTATTAGTTATACCGCTGCGATAGGTACTTACTATGCACAGGTTTATGGATCAGGTACTGTGAATAATGCTACGAGATGTTATACGCTAAAAGTAGCGCTTGGTACAGCTGCAAAAGATGGTCAATTAATACTGCATGATAAATGGTTGGAAGTATATCCTAATCCAGCACAGGATAAGTTGAATATAAACCTCACCGGATTTGATGCTGTTTCGGCCATTAAAGTATTTGATGTGAATGGTAAAGCGGTGATAACTCAGGGGAAAGGATCCATCCAATCACAAATGAATATTTCAAAACTATTGAAAGGAATATATTTAGTAAAAGTATTTACTACTAATGGCGAAGTTTTAAATGCCAAGATAGTGAAGCAATAATTTATGCTGATGATGATTAATCCGGGCTGCTTTTATAAGTAGCCCGGATTTTTTTTAATGATAGAGAGACTGGTATAATATCGGTGGTGTTGCTTATTAGATGGCAGCTTAGCTCTCATTCGTTTTTCGCTTATTTTGTAAAATCCATACGATAATTTTTATTTACATTTGAAACATAGCTTCTTAAATAATTCCTTATAACTAATTTAAAAGATACAATGATCGGGCTAAGAAAGATTGGAATTATTGGTGCCATGCCGGAAGAAATTAATGCTGTTATTAAATTGCTTACTAACCGAAGTGAAGAAACGATTGGTAAAAGAACCTACTATTCGGGCTTCATTGATGGGATTGCTACTGTTGTGGTTTTTTCCCGATGGGGGAAAGTTGCCGCCGCAACAACTGTAACCACTTTAATTCAACAATATGGAATTACTGAACTGATATTTACGGGTGTGGCGGGCGCAATAAATCCTTTGTTAAATATTGGAGATGTTGTATTGGGCGACAGATTGATTCAGCATGATATGGATGCCAGGCCATTAATGGAGCAATATGAAATCCCCTTACTTGGAA
Organism: Chitinophagaceae bacterium; assembly: GCA_947504605.1. Classification (GTDB taxonomy): domain Bacteria; phylum Bacteroidota; class Bacteroidia; order Chitinophagales; family Chitinophagaceae; genus Ferruginibacter. The sequence continues at coordinate 3,962 of CANNJE010000150.1, read as the reverse complement.
AAATATTTTTTGAAACAGATAAAAAACAGTCGGAAGAAATAGCTATCTCCATTACCGAAATGCTGGAAAGTAAAAATATGATTCCAATTTTTACAAAGGAGGCTTTGGATAATTTCAACATTAAAGCACCCAAATTGTATGGGGGAGATATTGCAAGTGGGGATCAGTTTTTTTCGGATAATAATCAGAAGGAAAATTTGCATTCAAAACTTCCCTCTGTTTTATGTGTAGAAATGGAAGGAGCCGCCGCAGCACAGGTTTGTTTTGAGTATGGGATTCCTTTTAGAATTGTGAGGATTATTTCTGATGTTGCCAATGAAAATTCGCATCTTGATTTCCCCCTATTTATTAAGGACATCGCAAGTAAATATACCTTTGAAATTATAAGAAGGATGTACTCGGTTTTCTCCGGTCAGCGATTATAGTTAATACAATAAACGATTATTATAAAAATAATAATGGCTCTATGATACGATGTTCAAACCATTTTAAATGTTGTCTTTTTTGATTAATTGCCTTTCCACAATTTGGACGGTTTGTATGTCCACAAAATTCTTAAAAATAGGTTGATAGTGGAATCATTATCTGAAAATATAATCTACCCCACTCACCTGTGTGAGCAAGGTTTCCGGGGCATCCAGGATTTTTGCTGCTTTTGTTGCTGTAGGTGTAACAGGAGAATTAGCAGCCAGGTATGCTTTCATTATAGAATGTAAAGTATGAGGGGTATTGCTGGCTTCCAAAACGCCTTTGATCCGGCAAAGCATATCTGAAGGATCACCATCCCTTTCGCATGCGCATATGGAATAAACAGTGTTTAGGTTTAAAGGGTTCCCGCCAATATTTACTTCCTGCACTCTTTTTCCTTTGGTTCCAAAAGCATTGAAGCTTACTTCCATTCCTTTAAATTTAATGACCCATCCTCCAAATCGTTCTGCTGCATTTTGGGCAAACACATTGTTCAGTTCTTTTTCAAGCCATTCCTTCAGTTGCTTTCCTGTAACTTTTCCTGTTCTGACGGTACTGTTCACTGGAAGCATATCAAATAAATAACCTTCTGTGATAGGGATATTTCCTGTAGAATCGGGAGTGGTGCGTGGAGGACAAAATCGGAATCCATTGGAAAGTACAATATCAATATCATTCATTTGCCAATGCAGCGCATTTAATATCATTGTATCTATTGGGTTCTCTACCACAAAATAGCGGTACAAAGGAAGCGTGCTATAGCCTATGATTTTTTGAATGGATGCTGCAAATGGCTGTTCATTTTTTTTAATTATTTGAGCCATTTCATTATCCTCTTTATGTTCAGCAGAATCGATCTCTATTAACTCATATTCATCATTTATGACCTTTCCGTTTTTTATGGTAAGATTCAATTTTCCCACAAAAGATCCGAATGCGCCAGGTTCTACCACTTTAGCATATTTGCAAATAATGGGCTTTCTAACTCTTTCATGCGTATCTCCTCCCAATATATAATCTACTCCTTCACATTCGGGCATATTTGCAAGATTTATTTGCTGAGACAGGCCAAGATGTGCAAGGATTATTACAAAAACACAATGCTCCTGGTTGCGCAGTACATCTACATAATGAGGCAGATTTTCTTCGGGTTTGGAATAAATAATTCCCTTGCTATAATTGGGTGACTGACGAATAGGAACCAGAGGATCCGTATAACCAATAAAACCAATTTTTACTCCTTTTACATTCCAGATATGGTAAGGTTGAAATATAAATTCACCCTTCTTGCCTTCTGTCAAATCATGGTACATATTGGCGCATATTTTGGGAGCATTCAAAGATCCCAATAAATGCTGCATGGCCGATTTGTAATATATCACTTCCCAATTTCCAGGAAGATAAAGATTGTACTCCAACGCATTTAAAATGGGCACCAATGCTTCTCCGGTTGTTTTTACGGAGAGTTCACTGCCTTGAAACATATCGCCCGTATCAACAATAAAAACATCAGCATTTCTTTTCTTTTCTTTTTTAAAGTAAGAAGCCAGTTGAGCATAGCCACCCGTTTTACGAAAAACCGCTTTGTTGTTTTCCCAGAACAATTCATCATGCGGATGAATCTGACAATGAACATCTGTTGTTTGTAAAATAGAAATCGTAAAGGATTGATTTGGCTCTTCGGTACTATTGCTATCACATAATTTCTCTGCAGCAGCTATCATTGGTGCAGCGGAAACCAATGCAGCACTCGTACTATACCTTCCCAATTTTTTAATGAAGTCCCTTCTATTGTTTCCCATAGTTTTATTTACTGCGTGTAATTATTGGGTTAGTTATTGTTTTTTCCTTTGCATCCTTTTCTAATTCTTCTCTTTTCTTTTGTGCTGAAACAATGGGTTTGAAGGGCCCAAACTTATGCTGTATTGCAGAAAAATTATCTGCATAAGGACCAAATGGATGGTCAATAGGCTTTTTCGAAATGTTGGGCCAGTCGCTGGGAACATTGATATGCGGTCTGTTTCTGGAGTTTACAAATGCCGCAACATCCCAGGCTTCTTCATCCGTTAATAATGGATTTTGATAGTTGGTGCCTTGCGGCATGTTGTATTTTACATACTTTGCTAAATTACTTACACGATAAAGTCCTGCACCATCATTATAACTATGCTGACCCCATAAAGCCGGGTATGTATATTCTGATTGATCTGAATTAAAAAGACCCTCTCCATTTTTCTGATGACAAGATTGGCATTTGGCAATATATACAAGATTTCCATTTTCGGGATTGGCTGGCCGATCCAGGAAAGCAAGATCTTTAAAACCAGCACCCTCTGCTTTTTTTCCTTTCTCTACATTAGAACCTACAAAATTGATATAGGCCGCTATTGCCTGCATTTCTTTTCCGTTTGTATCTAAAGCAATTCCGTTTAAGCTGCGTTGCAAGCAATCATTTATCCGCTTATATAAATTTTCTACCGAGCCACTTCTTGCCCTAAACTTCGGATATAATGATGCTACCGAACCATAATTATTCCCCCATACTTTGGTGCCTGCTTCAAGGTGACAATTCTGACAATTCAACCCATTGCTCATCTGCAGCACTGTTCCCTTCGGTCCTAAAAATTTTGCTGTATGTGCTATTAGATCTTTCCCATAGGAAATATCTTCTTTTAATTTTAAATCGCTGATCCCCTCTATATCTGCAGCTTTCCAGTAAACAACTTCTTTGCTATTGGAAATATTTACAGTAGAGGCTTTAGAAATATTGCTTGAAGGCTCTTTTGGTTGATTGTTATAATATAAGAAAATAGGTATTGAAATAATTCCTACAATCAGTACTATAATAATTAGTATCAATTTATTAATAACTGAATATAGTTGCTGCTGGTTATTTTCAGTAGTCTGTTGATTTTTCACGATGATATCAATAAAATTAATGAAGCAATTTGTTTTGAATAACGTCTTATAGGATATACCGAATATAGCAAATATGATACAATCATCGTAGGAAAAATTTAAAATCAACCCTTGTTCCCATATTACCGGGCTTCAACCATCTGAGAGCCATTTGAAAAAAAACGACCGATATGGGAAGGTAAAAGAGCCTCTTGTATTGTGATGAACCATTTAAAATATGTAGTTAAAACAATGTTTTCTACAACCTAACGTTTTAAATACTTTCCAATTACTGGTCTTCGGTCAATAGTTAATCCATTGTAACAAACTATAAATACGTTAAAAGAATAGCCGTTAAACTTTACAAGAAAACTTCGGGAATCCTGCAGCCTGGTGGTCGTGGATTTATGCAGCCAGCACTTATAAATGATAGGAGTGGGTATACGGCTAAGTATAAATACTTATTATAACTGCGTTTTAATACTTGGTTTTATAAATTATAATGAAATGGGCACATGTATATGTAAATGGTTATTAGATTTAGTGTAAATAAAAAAGGGTTTATTCTTATAAAAGCAGCATAAATATTTTATTTG
>CANNJE010000149.1 GCA_947504605.1 Chitinophagaceae bacterium | reverse complement strand
GGCGTGGTAAGCGTTAATTCCGAGAATGATCATGATTGAGGTTGAGGTTGGGGTTAAGGTTGAGGATAAGGTTGAGGTTGAGGTTGAGGTTGAGGTTGAGGTTGAGGTTAAGGTTAAGGTTAAGGTTGAGCCTGCCTGCCGGTAGGCAGGGTTAAGCGGAGTATTAAAATAATAAAAGCCTCCTGAAAATTCAGTCACTTGCTCAACCTCAAAGAAAAGGTTAAGGCTAAGGTTAAGCCTGCCTGCCGGCAGGCAGGGTTAAGTGGAGCGTTAAATTAACAAGAGCCTCCTGAAAATTCAGTCACTTGCTCAACCTTAACCTCAACCTTTACCTTTCAGTCTTTTGCATCTCATAAAAGCCATTCAAATTATATTGCCACGCTCAACCCTGCCTACCGGCAGGCAGGCTCAACTTTTTTCATTCTCCCTTCCTCTTCTATCATACAGCCAGATCATCAAAAATATCCCTCCATACGCCACCACATTAAACCAGGTATGGTGATCCCAGCCCAGCGGAAAATGCCATTGCTTATTGGCTGCCAGTAATACCAGGCTTATCCTTGCCACATTAATCACATACAAAGCCAGGGCGCCACCGGTCATCCACAACAATTTCTTTTTAAAGCTGCCGGTATTGGCAAAAACAAAGGCCAGCCAAAAGCTGGTTACCCCATAACCCAAACAGGCATATACCAGGTTAACACCACCCCCACCTACCATACGTAATTGGGTAGACGAACTTTGGTAGGTCTCATAGCCAAAAAGGCCCAGCATATATTTTGACGACAGTAATAAACTATCTCTGAAGATCGGAATAAAATTCAGGTATTTATCTACAAAGCCGCTGTAATAGCCACCGGGTGCCGATAAGCCAATGATGGCCAGTGTACCGAAATAGCAAATGCAAAATGCACCGGCAAATTTAAGGAGGTAGAGGAGGATGCGTTTGTTGAACATTGGTTGAGCCTGCCGGCAGGCAGGTTAAAAATATAAAGTTGAAGTACGCTGTATTTCTTCGTGTCAGGCTGAATAGAACTATGCCAATTGAGCTTTTCCCTTTCTACCTGTTTGTTTCGGTTTGTCAGGAAGATTATTGTTTTTCAACTTATAGTTCTTTATGTGTTCGCTTATAGCAAGTTCTTCTGTTTTTGTTAAAGGGCGGCTCTGTATGATAAAGTCTACACCTTTTGGTTCTTTGATGTGTCCCATAGTTATGCGTTTTTAAAATATTTTTCTACCAATATTGATGATGCTTTCGTTTCCAAAATCATTAAGTGATTTCCAAAATGATAAGCACCTAAAGTCTTCTCGTAATGTTCTATTAGTTTTGTTTTAGCTGTGAAAGATAAGAAACCGTCAAACCCACGTTGAAATGCAATCTTGCAGGCAAATGCAACTAAATTTCCTGCTACACCTTCATAAATTTTGTTTCTTCCAAGATTAAAAGGTGCACTTTCAATTAAGTCAATATAAATGTGGTCAGGTTTTATTGTAAAACTAATTAAACCCTGAATGATGTCGGAGTTGTTTACTATTGTCAGTTTGTAAACTTCTCTGCTGTTATTAGCAAGTTCTTGTTTCCAATTAAATTGCCATCCATTTTTCTTAACGGATTGTCCAAGTCTTTCGTCGTAAAAGTCGAAACTTCTGTTTGAAAACTGTCTCCCGATACCGTATTTTCTATCGAGTTTGTTAGCTTGTCAATGATGAAATCTAAATGATTTTTTTTGTCTTTTTTCACTATACAAATTTAATTAAAAATGGCTAAAAAATGTACAAAATTCGACAAGTTTGAGTGGTCAAATATGATGGAGTTCAACAGGTTATTCATGGCGTAGCATTACTGGTAATTATCAGCAGCTGTTTCCACAAAAAGGGTGGGTACAATTTGTACCCTACTTGCCTTCAGGCTGCCATCCTTTTGATTTCTTTTCATCTAAATAGCTTCCTCACCTCCTTTAAAAGCCCGGTATATGTATGTTAGCTGCTTTCACCGCAAAAAAAATAAATCAATTATAAAACCTGTCTTATAAACATAATCACTACTTGTTCCAACACCATCTTGGGTTTGCCCTTTCTACTTTCTAACGCTTATCAATGTATCAATCTCTTTATTCCTCAACCTTTACCTTTCAGTCTTTTGCATCTCATAAAAGCTATTCAAATTATATTGCCCCGCTCAACCCTGCCTACCGGCGGGCAGGCTCAACCTTCACAGGGCTGTACCTTGTTTTATTATAGGTACCTGTTTTAATAATTTTTTTCTGATGCACTGCATTCTTTAAATCCCTGCTTGCGGTGGCAGTTGACATATCTTTGAAAACCTGCATGTAGTCTTTGCGTGTAAATTCGTTTTTATTTAATGATAAATAGTATTCCACCCGGTCGCTTTCTGTCATTACCGGGTCCCTTAATGCAAGCATATCGCCCAATGACTCATCAATTACCGTAAGCATGTATTCAATAAACCCTGTTGACTTACCTGCCTTGTCGGCTTTTGATAAAGCGGTGTAATATTTTTTTTGTGTTTTGCTTATCAGTGTTTCAAATGGCAGGTACTCAAAAACCGGGTAGTGTTCCATTAAAATTAATGTTTGCCAAAGCCTGCCCATCCTACCATTGCCATCTAAAAACGGGTGTATAAATTCTGTTTCATAATGAAAAACACAACTTGTTATCAATACCAGCTCGTCTGTTTTCTTCAGGTATTCAAACAGGTCTTTCATCAGACCGGGAACTTTATCTGCGGGTGGGGCCAGGTGTGTTACCTGCGAACCTTTTACAATACCAACGCCAGATGCCCTGTATTTTCCGGGTTTAGCTGCCAGTCCTGTCATCAATATTTTATGGGCCGCCAGAAATGATTTCTCAGCTGTTGATCTGTATCCCGGCAGATTTTTATAAACGGCAACAGCATTCATTACCTCCTTAATATCTTTCCCGGGGCCTATCACCCGTTTATTTTCGATAAGGGCGGTTACCTGTTCTTCTGTAAGTGTATTACCTTCAATTTGCAGCGACCCATGAATTGTTTTTATCCTGTTATGCTTTCGCAAAAGCGGCGAATGCTTTTCAATATTCCTGGCTTGTACAGCGCCCAGCTTTAATGAGATGGAACTTACCAGTTGTAGTATCAAAGGGGTAATATCGTATGGCGGCTTCATGTTGATAGTATCATATGATAGTATCAAAGATAACTCAATTTGGCAAACAATTGATATGCCGGTTGAGGATGAGCCTGCCTGCCGGTAGGCAGGGTTAAGCCTGCCTGCCGGTAGGCAGGGTTAAGTGGAGCGTTAAATCAACAAGAGCCTCCTGAAAATTCAGTCACTTGCTCAACCCTGCCTACCGGCAGGCAGGCTCAACATTTACCTTTCAGTCTTTTGCATCTCATAAAAGCTATTCAAATTATATTGCCCCGCTCAACCTTAACCTTAACCTTTATCTATTAGTCTTTTCCATTTCATAAAAGCTATTCAAATTACCCAAACATCTCCTCATACTGCCTCCTGATCTCCTCCACATCTACTGCGCCAACCGCATATACCCTTGCGCCCTTGCTCCATGTTTCCAGTTCTTCGGGTTTCATTGCGGCAAATCGTTCAATGGCATTAACCATTTCGGTTTTATCGGTTAGTGAAACATTAATACCTGCTTTTGCCGTTTGTAAATTATTCCATGGCGTAGTATGACTGGTAATTACCGGACGGCCGGCACTCAGTGCTTCATAAATAGCATGGCCATAATTTTCGCTTTTACTGGGTAAAATAAAAACATGATTTGCGGCCAATGCATCCACAATCTTATCAGGCCGTAAATCGCCATGATAATTTACTGTGATATGGTGTGGTAGCTTTTTTATCTGCGCTTCACATGCTTCCCAATATTGCCTGTCCTTTATTGGCCCGTAAATATTATAAGTAATTAAACCAACTAACGACTCCCTCCTCCCGACTCCCGACTCCCTTCTCCCTCCTCCCTCCTCCCGACTCCCTTCTCCCAGCGCTTCCAGCACCAACAACATATTTTTCATCGGGCTTATCAACGCAATAGAAATTAAATTTAACTGTCCCGGTTCTTTTTGTACCACCGGCTGTAACTCCAGTACATTCGGAAAATTTGCAGCAATATTTACATTTACCGAATTACCGAATACCTGTTGTATGTAATTCTTCTCCGCCTCATCCGTTGCATGAAAAACAGTTGCCCACTGCCAACTGCCAACTGCCCTTTGCCCCTTGCCCACTGCCAACTGTCCACTGCCAACTGCCCTTTGCCCACTGCCCACTGCCTTCCCCTTATGCAATCCCAGCATCTTCCAAAGCCCCAGGTATATTTTTTTCTTAAACCCTTTTTGGCTTAATGCCCCCGGATGCAGCATTCCCCTTACCGAAATTATTTTTTTAATGCCCTTGCAAAACAACAAAGGCTTAAAATTATATTGCCAATCATAAATACCAACTATAAAAAGATAATCGGGCTTCTCTTTTTTTATCTCCTGTTTTAATACCGGCAAAATAATATTGGTACTGCTGTACCAAATATTTGTATTGGCATTGTATGGCACCCATTCATCAAAGGCAACGCCCTTTATTATGCTGCCATCCATATCTTTATTGCTGCAAAAGATTTTAAATTCCATCTCCCCATTGCCAACTGCCAATCCGCAGGATCCTGTGGGCTGCTTCACCATATTAGCAACGGACTGTATTGGGCCACCTGCTTTATAAGCCGGATGGAACCAAGGGATAAGGATATAGACTTTCAAATTTTAGTAATGATGTAGTTAATCCGATTCGTGAGACAGGAACCGGGGCTACGGGAATTATGAATTTTGAATTATGAATTATGAATTATCCGTGGTTCATGTCTCTACGAACCATTTTTGGAACAGTTTCCCTGCCGGTTGTGGTAATGACGTAGTTAATCCGATTCGTGAGACAGGAACCGGGGCTACGGGAATTATGAATTTTGAATTATGAATTATTCGCGGTTCGTGACTCTACGAAACATTTTTGGAACAGTTTCCCTGCCGGTTGTGGTAATGGTGAGCAGACAGTATGCTGGTTGTTGGTGATTGCTTATGCTGCTTTGGCTAACACACGAACACTAACAACGGCAAAAGGAAGGCACGAAAGCCGCTGGTTAAAACCCAGGCGGCGGCAAAAGGATATAGACTTTCAAATTTTAGTTTCTTGCTTTAACTTCATTATTTCTTTTTCCCTTTATTCAAAGGCTTATACTTTTTTGCTTCCGGCAAATAATTTTCGGCAGATACTATTTTTTTACCTGTTTTGGCTTCAAGATCACGCCTTGCTTTACCGGCAACCGACCCGCCCTGTTTAGCCACTGTTTTATTTTCAATAAACCCCTTAGGCTTTCTTGTTTTTACAATAGCCGTAGTTGATGCCTCACCAAGCATTGAAAATATTAATTCAAGATCGTTCATGTGGTCACGCAGGTTTTGGCTTTTTAATCCCTTTACTTTTTTATAGGCCGCAGGTGTTAACCCAAATGTTGCTTTCGATATTTCTGCGGTAAGTATAGCATATTCTTTATGTTCTTTTACACCCCTGTTTTTCCACTCTCCAGTGAGTTCTTCACGAATGGCAATACTACGCATCCTTTTTTCAATCCAGTCATCAGGATAGCCTTTAAGTTTGTATAATTCTCTGGTTCTTTGTGTTGCCAGTTCGGGGTTTTCAATTTCATCCAACCTGTCGGCCCCAACCTGTGCAAGCCATAATTTAAAAGGCTCTGCCTTTGGTGATGGAATGGATTGAATAATTCTTAAAAGTCCCTTTGTGTCTGCTGCCTGTACCTTACGTTTTTTTCCGTCTGCAGCTTCCATTTCAACCAGGGTACAAATTGTACCCCAGTTGCCCTTAAGCTGCTCATCACGGCTCAGCATCCTTTTTATATACTGCTTTACGTCTACACTATCTGTAAGCACGGCAGCAACATCCTGTACAGAAAAGTACCACTTCTGTTCTTTTTCGTTCCACTTAGAACGTATTTGTTTACTCTCAAATAATTTAATATTACTCATCTGCAAAATTTACGCTAAAATTTTAGTAATGATGTGGTTCTCTTTTATATCTGCTGCTTAATCCGATTCGTGAGACAGGAACCGGGGCTACGGGAATTATGAATTTTGAATT
>CANNJE010000148.1 GCA_947504605.1 Chitinophagaceae bacterium | reverse complement strand
AGCCAGTTCTGCAAGATAGGCCTGTCTTTTAACGACTTCAGCGGTATCATTCGAACCATCAAATCCCACATCCTGAAATAACCTGTCTTCCGGAATATTACTAAATGCAGTGGTTACTTGTATAGGATTGCGAGGCACAACACCCCAATTGGTATTATCTATAGGAGCTGGCGCATTGGGTGTGGCAAGCCCGTTTTCATAAAACCTTCTGCCATCTCTTAACACATCTTCGGCAATATTACCAAGGTTAAAATATAATTTACCACCGGTAGAATTACCAATATTCGGATTGGCTGCCGTAGTAATAAAAGGATCCTGTATCCAAAATTCTACAAACTCAATATTGCTGGTTTCAAAATCTGTCTGGTCAATGGCACGCATCAAACCTCCCCAGTTTTTCTTTGGGTTGGTAAACTTGCCATTGGCATTTAATTTAAAATTGCTCGACTCATAGTTATAAGGACCCTTATCTCTTGGATAATAAGAAAGATCAAATGTTACCAATTGGCTTTCTCCAAATCCTGTTGTACGCTGAGGGAATATTTCTTTCTGATAAACCTGTCTTGCACGGGGATCACTTAATAAAATAGCATTCTCCCCTATTGGGTTATTTGTCCCTTTATATTGTTGCAGCGTTTGTTCTATTTGATACCAGGCAAGTTTTGATCTTTGTTTGCCATAATCAATATTATTATTCAGTGTTGCTTCAGGAAATAACAATTGTCCGTTTCTATCTGTTGCTCCGGCAGGCGCAGAAGCCAATGCCCAACTGATAGGTGGAAAACGAAGATCAATTCCAGACTTACTGCCTTCAAAATCATCAATATTTACAATACCACTTTTACCTTTCCCTATTTGAGGAGCATGACCAGGATCCAACATAGCAGCTTCAGCATATACATTAATATTAGACGGTGCTGTTGCATTATAAAAAGGAAGTTTGTCTAAAAATTTAGTCAGACGGGGCATCTCTTTTCTATAGTTTAGATCCAACCCATACATCGCATTTCTAATCGGATCTTCTCCATAACTCACTTTCGTAAAGAAGGGTCTTTCGCTTAACCTAACAATGGTACCGCCAATAGACAGTTGTTCTTTGGCAGTATTTTTTGCCATATAATCCAGCCTCAATCCCAAATAAGAACGCTGCTGCAAACCAAAGGAAGCATTGTTCTCAAAATTAACCTGCACCGGCAACCCCGCATTTAAGATGGCCTGGTTGGTAATTTTTATGGTACCCAAATCGTAATTGATATCATAATCAACCCCTTCCTGCAAAGTACGGCCACCGGCAGATACACTTACAGATCCTACAGGAATATTGTAACCAATGCTGATATCAGATGAACCGGAAGTTTTTGCAGACCCCTTTAAAACAAACCTGTTTAGATTGGGATACTGTTGTGCCACCGCTTTGATTGAATCATACAAGGCATAATACAAAGTATCTTTTGCAGTTGAAGGAACAGTTGTATAAACCTGCGCTGCAAGATCACGGCCAAAAGGCTCCAGCACAGGAAAAATAACCCTGCTGTATTGAGATAAGACGGTAAAGTTTTCTACATAATCAAACACACCATCCGGTTGAGGATCGCCCTGACCATTTAACCTGTCAAGATTGATAAGAGAAATAATAGGCGCTCCTTCATTTTTGTTACCAAATGGCACATAACGTTTGGCACCCAAACCCGGCTCCTGGTACAACACATCCAATTTAAAATCAGAAGGAGTAAGTACCCCATATCCAATCGTATACACATTCTTTAGCATCAAATCCCAGATAGGAAGGGATGGTCGTTGTGAGGTTGCTTTTAATAATTTAAGGAACAATACTTTTTGAGTGGCTGAAGAACTATCTGGTGGAACATCCTGCGAAAATTCACCCACCTGATAAATTCGCCCGTTATAAGTATACTGATAAGCTACGGCTAAAACCTCATCGGTTTGTAGTGGTTGACTTAAAGATAAAGTACCTACACCCGCCTGCCTGTTAAAAGTATATTGAGTTGAGTCAAGCTTACGGGCAAAAGTTTTTTCAAAATCCTGCACCGGGCTAAGCCCCAAATTAATAAGATTGTTAAACGCCATTGCCGGATTCCTCGCATCTGGCTGATTGGTTACTTTTGAATAAAGATCATTGGTTATGTTTGATGGAATTTCTGCACTTGAAAGCACATTGATAACAGGCGGCGGCTGGTATGGCTGATTTTCACCCAGATCCATCAAACCCACTACATCCCTTGTTTCGGTAGTGGTGCCGTTTCTATTGGTAACCCAAACTTCCATTCTCAAAATCTGCACAGGACTTGTAACAGCCGGCAGATTACTCATCACTTTATTGTACTTATTCTTGAAATATTGCGCAACCAAAAAGTGCCTGTTTTCTTCATACTCATCTGCCTTTATTTCAAATGGCTGCGATGCTGCACCACCTTGCAGGTCTACACTCTGACGCTGCGATTTTTGATTGGCCAAAACAGTGGTTACAAAAAGTTTCCCAAACTGTAACTGTGTTTTTAACCCAAACAATTGCTGAGCACCCGGTATTAATGTACCCCGGCTTGGAAAGTTTACATTACCCGCTTCAAACCTTTTTAATATTTCATCATCCTTTCCGGAATAATCTAATTTTAACTGATTCTCCAAATCAAAATTGGCCAGGGTATTATAGTTGATCGGAAATTTCATTTTATCTCCAATACTCGCATTCACATTCACCTGTGCATTCATATTAAAATCAAGGCCGCCATTTTTCCGGGCTCTTTCAGGCAATGTTGGATTGTCTATGCGCTGCCCCTGATACCCTGCAGTAAGATCTACATTTCCCTGCGGACTGATTTCTATTTTACCATTTCCGAATAAACGGTTAAACAGACCATCTGCCAATGATAATTTTGGTTTGCTGAAACGGTTTCTGTTTAATAAACTGGTGGTATTGGCACGCTTTTGAAAATAGTCGATTTCAGCCTGGCGATTGCGCATCTGCCAGTATTCTTCAAAACTATAAATAGTTGGAATTCGATAATAACGCTCTCCTATTTTTTCGTAAACGATATACCTGCGGCTAATTGCATCATATACCACCGAGTCTTTAATATTGGAAGGACTGCGAAAATCATAGGTACTCCTTCCGGAACCCGACATAAAATCACCCCTTCTGTCTGAAATAGGAAAATGAAGGCTGTCTCCATAATTACGTGGCCCTAACGTATCAAGCCCGCTAAAAAAAAGAGGGGTACCATTGGCAAATAAATTGCCGGGATTAGACATTGAAAGCAACAGCATCAATGCACACAATGTAACAATTGTATAAATAGATTTTCTAATAAACAACATCCAGTAAAATAATTAACGTAGAATTTCTATCAAATGGCTTTTAATGCTTTTTTTATCAAATCTTCTAATTGCGAAATAGTAGGTTCTGTACGGATAATTTTTTGGATAGATAACTCTGCCTGCTGACGGGAAATACCCAAAGCTGTCAAAGCTGTAAACGCATCCTGTTCTAATGTATTGTGCACAGGTATCGATAAATCTGCACCTGACAATTGCTTACCTACCTTATCTTTTAGTTCGAGTACCAGTCGTTCCGCCGATTTTTTTCCAATCCCTTTTACACTTTCTAAAAGTTTTACATTGGAACTTAAGATGGCCATTCTAACTTCTTCCGATTTTAGCGATGACAACATCATTCGGGCAGTTGCTGCACCAACACCTGAAACACTGATCAATAAAAGAAACATCTCTTTTTCTTCCCGCTCACTAAAACCAAACAAAACATGACCATCCTCTTTTACCTGCAAATGCGTATATAATCTACCTTTTTCCAACGATTGAATGGCAGAATAAGTATTTAAACTAATATTAACCTCAAACCCAATTCCATTCACGTCCACATATACCTGGGCAGGGCTTTTATACGTAAACTTTCCTTCTAGATATGCATACATAATTAACAGATAAAACAGGATAGCGAAAATAAGGATATTTTGTCAGCCATAGCCTTAAAAAATGCTGAATAAGATTTACCCTTACTTTTGCAGCCCAAATCAAAATATAACTTAAACTTAAATACATGCAAAAAATCACTGCCGCCATAACAGCCGTAGGAGGATATGTTCCGGAATACAGACTAACCAACGCTATTTTAGAAACAATGGTTGATACGAATGATGAGTGGATTAGAAGTAGAACAGGGGTAGAAGAAAGAAGAATTTTAAAGGGCGAAGGCCTCGGAAGCAGTGATATGGGTGCTGAAGCTGTAAAAGAATTATTAGCCAAAAGAGGCATGGATGCATCAGAAATTGAATGTGTGATCTGTGCTACCGTTACACCTGATATGATTTTCCCTGCTACCGCCAACTTAATTTGCGATAAAACCGGCATGACCAATGCCTTTAGTTATGACCTAAGTGCTGCCTGTTCCGGCTTTTTATTTGCGCTTACCACTGGTGCTGCATATATAGAAAGTGGCAGGTATAAAAAAGTAATTGTTGTAGGAGTAGATAAAATGAGTGCCATTATTGATTATACTGATAGGGCAACCTGTATTATCTTCGGAGATGGCGGCGGAGCTGTTTTGCTGGAACCAAGCGAAGATGGCAATGGAGTGCTGGACAGTATCATGAAATCCGATGGCAGCGGAGCAAAACACCTGCACCTGAAAGCAGGCGGTTCTGTAAAACCCGCAACAATTGAAACAGTTACAGCCAGAGAACATTTTGTATACCAGGAAGGCCAGGCAGTTTTTAAATTTGCAGTAAAAGGCATGGCAGACGTGAGTTATGAACTCATGCAAAGAAATAATTTAACCGCCGATGATATAGCTTGGCTGGTTCCTCACCAGGCAAACCTGAGAATTATTGATGCTACCGCCAATAGAATGGATCTGCCAAAAGAAAAAGTAATGATCAATATCCAGAAATACGGCAATACCACAGCCGGCACTTTACCGCTATGTCTTTGGGAATGGGAAAAACAACTAAAAAAAGGAGATAACATTATTTTAGCTTCCTTTGGTGGTGGATTCACATGGGGCGCAACTTGGATCAAATGGGCTTACGATACGAATTAAGAAAGTTTGAACTTATTGGTCACAATGGATGTTGAATTCCTGCGTTATTGATTTGATTAAATCTGATATTAACCAATATGATGCTAAAAACAGCACTATTTCTATGTATTTGCACTGTATTTGCTTTACCCGGTAATGCTCAATTTAATCGGTATATCATTGAATTAACAGACAAAGCGAACAATAACTATTCGCTCAGTACACCCTCAGAATTTCTAACAGCAAGGTCTTTACTGCGAAGAAACCGGTATTTTATTGCAATAGACAGTACCGATTTGCCGGTAACTTCCAGGTACCTTGATAGTATTCGATCTGCCGGGGCTGTAACCATTATCAATACATCCAAATGGTTAAACCAAGTGGCTATTCTAACCACAGATGCGGATGCATTAACTAAGATCAATTCTTTTCCATTTGTAAAAGCTACCAAAGCTATTGCAGCCCGTTTTTTAGAATCAGACCTAACACTCAATAAATTTCAAACAATACCTGTTGTTGAAGCTTCCCAAAATTTTGCCCCAACCATTTACCCGGAAAGTCTAAACCAATATTATAATTACGGCATGAGTAATGGTCAGGTAAAAATTCACAAGGGCGATTTTTTACACAACCATGGTTTCAGAGGAGAAGGGATGCAAATGGCTATTTTGGATGCAGGTTTCAGTAATTACTTAGGTATTCCCACATTCGATAGCATCCGCAACAATAATCAAATTTTAGGCACCTGGGATTATGTAACAAACAACACAAATGTAAATGCTTATCTCACACATGGCACACACTGCCTCAGTACGATAGCAGCCAATATGCCTGGGGTATTTATTGGAACAGCACCCAAAACCTCCTTTTATCTATACAGAACAGAGGATGCAGTCACAGAATATCCAATTGAAGAACAAAATTTAGCAGCAGCGCTGGAAAAAGCAGATAGTTTGGGGGTAGACTTAGCTAGTATTTCACTAGGGTATTCCACATTCACCAATACTTCTTTTAACTATACCTATAATAATTTGGATGGGAATACAACCATCAGTGCCCGTGCTGCAGATAAAGCGGCACAAAAAGGAATGCTAATAGTAGTAGCAAACGGAAATGAAGGCGACAAAAGCTGGCACTATTTAATTACACCGGCCGATGCCGACAGTGTT
>CANNJE010000147.1 GCA_947504605.1 Chitinophagaceae bacterium | reverse complement strand
TCCACATTCATTTTATAAATATCTTCCTGTAAAACAATACCGATACCGCCCACAATTTCCTGTTCATTTAAGATGGCAAAATTTTGGGTAGGAAATAGTTCTGCTTGACTTAAAATAAACTTTTCAGCATCCTCTGCGGTATAAGGGTGTGGAATATAATTCCGGTAATTGTTCCAAATATTAATATTATTAAAATAGGAAGTTAATAAAGCAGCATCTTCAATGACCCATGGCCGTAATGAAATATACATTCGAATGTTTTATACTTGAGGAGTTAAGTTAACTAATTTTCAAGGTAGGACATTATTTTGGGGCATGAGTTTAATCATGCCCCAAAATAATTAAAATTATAAATAGTAACCCCTGCCTAATATTAGAAACTTTAATTCACAAATTTCTACTCCCTACTTTATTGAAAGTTTTCCGGAAAGTCCTTGTTCAGAATTTGTACCAACCATCACATCAAAATCACCTGCTTCAACAGTAAATACGCCTTCGTTATTGTAAAAACCAAGCTCTGCCTCAGTTAAAACAAATTCTACCACTTTTGATTCACCTGGATTAAGCATAAACTTTTTAAATCCTTTTAATTCCTTTATTGGCCTTACTACGCTCGCAACTTTGTCATGAATATATAATTGGGTCACTTCTTCACCAGCTATTTTACCGGTATTCTTAACCATAACACTTACTTTAATAGTAGCTTGTTCAGCTGCAGTTATAGTAAGATTGCTATACTCAAATTTAGTATAACTCAACCCATATCCGAAAGGATACAAGGGTTTCGTTGACTCGTCACCGTAATGCGACCAAAATACCTCTGGCTTTGGCCCAGGCCTTCCAGTGCTATAATGATTATAATAAATAGGAACCTGCCCTACACTTTTAGGAAAAGTCATTGGCAATTTACCCCCAGGATTATAATCTCCAAATAGCACCTGCGCTATGGCATTACCAGTTTGAGATCCCAACTGCCATGTTTCTAATATTGCTGGGATATTTTTATCAGCCCATGGGATAGCTAATGGACGACCATTCATCAAAACCAACACAATATTTTTATTCACTTTATAAATGGCTTCCAACAATTGTTGCTGCACACCCGGCAAATCTATTTTAGCCCTGCTTCTTCCCTCTCCACTTTGAAATCCATGTTCACCCAAAACCATAATTACCACTTCCGATTGCTTAGCTAATTGAATGGCTTCATTAAAGCCACTTATATCTGTTTCATTTATTTTCAACTCGTTTATAAATGTGGCAGGCTCTGTAATCAGATCCGCCCCTTTTGCATATTTATAATTGGTCGTATATTTTTTAAACCCTTCCAAAAATGAAACAGCACTGCTGTCATCCGAACCAATTCTCCAACTGCCCAAGGGACTGTTTTTATCATTGGCCAATGCACCTATCACGGCAATTTTTTTCTGTGATTTTTTTAATGGCAATAAATCATTGCTGTTTTTTAAAAGCACGATTGATTTTTTAGCCATATCCAAAGCTGCGGCTTGGTGATCGGGATGATAGATTAATTCCTTTTCTCTTTTTGCATCACAGTATTTATAGGGATCGTCAAATAAACCTAACTCAAACTTTACGGTTAATATTCTTTTTACAGCATCATCAATTACACTCATCCTTACCTTGCCGCTTTCTACCAACGCTTTTAAATGCGTAATGTAAGCGTAAGACTCCATATCCATATCTGACCCTGCATTGGCTGATAATTCTGCTGCTTCCGTCAAATCTTTTGCAAAACCATGATCAACCATTTCCATTCCTGACCCCCAGTCGGATATTACGAAACCTTTAAACCCCCATTTGCCTTTTAAAATATCTCGCTGTAAAAATTTATTGGCAGTAGAAGGAATTCCATTAATAACATTAAATGAATTCATCACCGTTTTCACATCATTTTCTACAACCGCTTTAAAGGGAGGGAAAATAATATTATACAATGTAGAAGTACCCACATCAACAGTATTATAATCTTTACCTGATTCTGCAAAACCATAAGCCGCAAAATGTTTAGCAGTAGCTGCAATGGTATTATTGGCAGAAAGATCATCACCTTGAAATCCTTTTACTCTAGCTACACCAATTTTTGAGCCCAGATATGGATCTTCACCCGCACCTTCCATCACCCTGCCCCAGCGTGCATCCCTGCTGATATCTACCATGGGCGCAAAGGTCCAGTTGATACCAACTGCAGAAGCTTCAATAGCGGCAACTCTTGCAGATTTTTCAATAGCTACTAAATCCCAACTGGCAGCTTCTCCCAGTGGAATTGGGGACAATGTTTTATGCCCATGAATAACATCAAATCCAAAAAGCAATGGTATACCCAGCCTCGATTCTTTTACAACAATCTCCTGCAACTTTCTTACATTCTCAGTACCTTTTACATTCAGTACCGATCCTACCCATCCCATTTTAAGGTGCTCATATTTTAATTTTGCATTCCCTTCTTTGGGAGCAGGACCCGTTACTTCCCAGAAGCCGTTGTATTGGTTCATCTGACCTACTTTTTCTTCTAAGGTCATTTTTTGTAGCAGAAGATTCACTTTATAATCTATTGAATCCTTACTAGTCTTTTGAGCCACACTGCCAAAAGAAATAAAGAAACAGCTAGCTCCCAAAATATATTTTAAAAAGCTGGAGGAAATATTTTTCATAAAAATTTATTTTACAATAAATGAATAATTTAAAAAAGCGGAGGTATTAACTTAAAAAAGTAAATACGATCCGCTTAACAACGATTGCTATTATTAGTTGGTTTACCAAAACCGAGTACACGCTTTTTTTATTTTAATGGATTAGTTACGCCGCCATACCGCTTATCTGCTTACCACTGTTTTAATCTCTAATTCCTTTTTATTGAAAGTTATTTATCAGCTTAATTGTACACTCTTATATAATCTATTTCCATGGATGCACTTGTAAAAGCAGGATCTATTGCTCCTCCAAAATTTCCACCCATGGCAACATTTAATATCAGAAAGAAATTTTGATTAAAAGGCAAACTGCCTGTATTGGCAAATGTGTAAAAAAGCACATCATCTACTAAAAATTTAATACTAGTTGACGTCCATTCTAAAGAATATTTATGAAATTCTGTAGTGGCATTTGAAATATTAACAGATCCTCCATCAGCATTGCCTCCTGAATGACCTGGGTGATGAAGTGTACCAAAAATTTTATTTAACTGACTTCCCACATGTTCCATAATATCAATTTCTCCGCATGCTGGCCATCCTGCTGTAGAAAAATTATCACCCAGCATCCAAATTGCTGGCCATGTGCCTGCGCCTGCTGGAAGTTTTGCCCTCGCTTCTACTCTTCCATATTTAAAGGAATATTTTCCTCTACTTAACAACCTTGCTGAAGTATAAGAACTACCAAGATATGATTCAGCCTTTGCAGTAATTTTTAAAACGCCTCCTGTCACAGTAGCATTCTCTGGTCTGCTGGTATAATATTGTAATTCATTATTTCCCCAGCCTCCTGCGCCAAGATCATATCCCCACTTGGATGCATCGGGCAAACCATCCGTATTAAATTCGTCAAACCAAACCAAACTTAGTGTCACAGTAACGTTTACCAGAATTGATTTTGAAACAGATTGACCGGTAGAGCTTTTTGCTGTAACCGTTACAGTATAAGTTCCGGAGGTTGAATATTTATAAGTTGTATTTCCCGCCGCCAGCGTTTGAGTGCTGCCAGTACCAAAATCGAAAACAAATGCAGCAGCATTGGTTGCTGTAGCAGTAAAGCTAACATTACCGCTATTATCTGGGTTTACAACTGCCACAAGCGTAAGATTCGTTGGAGTTACCGCAGCTGGTACAGGGGGAGTTTTTTCTGTGCAAGCCGTAATACCAAGAACCAGTGCAATTGCAAAAGCAAAAATTGTTTTCATACTATTTTGTTTAATAAAAATTATTATAGTGTAGATATTTACAACCCCTTTTTTATTCTAAAGCAAGTTCATTGTCTACCTGAAAAAATGATTAAATAATAAAGGAGGAGTTAATGCTCCTCCTTTATTATTTAGACTTTACAAGAAAGCGCTGTTGATAATTATGGTGCTTTCAATTTTAAATACCATGCATTTCCGGTTTCAGTTCCCTGAACACGCAGGTATAAAGAAGTTGGGGTAATCTGCAAAATTTCATATTCCTTTTGGGTTGCACCATATCCAATGAATGTAGTATTACCTGCTAACAAAATACTTGTTTGAGTTGAAGATGTCAACGGAATACCACTTACTGAAGGTGAAAAAGAAAAATTAGTCGTTCCGCCTGCATAAGTATAGCAACCTTCATCACCACTTCCAGGAATACCAGGAAGGGTTGTTAAAGCACCTGTTTTGGTAAATGCTCCATTAGGAGTAGCTGCCTGCAAAGTGAAAGTATTGTTGGCAACAACTTTCGTAAAAGTAAAAGAAGCTGTATAGAAACAATTGCAACAAGCAACTTTTTCATTTGGAGCAGCAGCCCACCAATCTGGACCTGCTGAACCAGACCATGGCCCAACACCCATATGACCAGGTATTGATTTATCTACATTCCATGTTTTTGATGAACCACCTGTTAAATTAGCAACGATGGTAGGATCAGGAGTATAATCCAATCTTACAGTTACATCTTTAGTGATAGAAGAAGAAGTTCCACCTTTACCATAAGCTACTGCAGTAATTCTAAAAGTGTAAACACCCGGAACTGCTGATGTGTATTTCTTAGTAATTGATCCGGTTGGTAAAAACACCAAATCAACGGCTGTGTTGGCATCATAATCTACTTTGTAAGAAAGTGCATTATCTGCTTTTACAGTAATGGTTACATCACCAGAACCATCTCCGTTTGGATGTGTTGCATCTACTCCCTTAAGTACGGTAGTAACTACAATATTTGCAGGCGATGTTAAATCACCTAATGTATAACTCGTTTTTTTGCAACCAGTAAATATGATTAGCAAGAGGATAACCCCAAAAACGGTTTTTAAATTATTTTTTATCATTGTTATATTTTTAGTTTGTTAGTCTGAAATTATCTACATACACAATTGCGCCAGCTCCATCAGTGGCATCATTAAATCTTAAAACAAGTTGTGTAAACCTTGCTGTTGCAGGGATACCAGCATTTCCGCTGAAATCAAATACCAATTCTTCCCATGCTCCAGATGTAGTGAAAGGTACTTTCAACACGGCTACACCATTACCTGGATTACCGCCTACTGACCACTCCAATTCTACATTTAATTTCTTGCCAATATTGGCAGGATCAGGGTTATAACCATACACTTTTACTTTTTTACCCTGTGCAAAATTGATTGGAATATTCAATGGACTGTAAGTTCCGCTCCAGCCTTCATAACCTCTTGTAAATTTCCCTACGGTTGCACTGGTATTTAAACCACTTGCATTAGGGTTAGCCACTTTTGCAAATGCCTGTCCGCCACCAAAAGTTCCAAAGAAATAATTCATTGTAGGACTTTCAAATGTCAATGGCAAACCAAACAGCGTTGTGATTTTTTGTACAGTTGCTGCTCCACCACTTAATGCTACAACTTTTAAATCGTATGGTCCACCTGCTGGATAGATATGAAAAGGAAGCGTTTGACCAATAGCCATTGGTGTGCCTACTTCATTAGCTACATCACCATAATAAACCAAAAATGATTTAGCATAAAGCGCAGAAGCACTTACAGTCATATCGCCACCGATATTTACAGCTAAATTTTCAGGTGCCCTGTAAGTTAATGCCAACGGATAAGTGTTGGTAGTGCCTTTACCTGCAATATCATATGATGTGATACTAACGGTATAGCTTCCTTCAGGATAAGAATGGGTTGTATTTGAACCCGGAGCTACCATTGCTGAAGCTGAAGATCCTGTGCCATGACCATACTCTACTTTAAAAGTAGAAGCGCCTTCTCCTAAAGGAGTAATTTTTACATTACCCGAATTATCATTGCTGATATCGAAGATTTTAGCAAGATTTGCTGAATTCGCTGAACTCAAAAAACCTGTATCGCCATCAATCCCGTCCTGCTTGGAACAACCCATCGCAATTACAACGAGAATGATTAAACTGTATATTAAATTATATTTCTTCATATTGATGTTTTTAATTAATTATAACCTGGATTTTGAACCAATTTGGTACCCTGTAATTCGTTGTATGGAATTGGGAAAACTTCGTTTTTACCTGCAACGAAACCTCTTCCTGATAATTTAGATGCAGCATCGCCCCATCTTACTAAATCAAAAAAGCGGTGACCTTCTCCAGCCAGTTCCAATCTGCGTTCTGCTTTAAT
>CANNJE010000146.1 GCA_947504605.1 Chitinophagaceae bacterium | reverse complement strand
TAATTGCACACAACGTTCGAGGTTTTGTGCAGTTGGGCAATTGACCAACTGCCCGCTCGGAACTGAATCTAAATTTATAACTAAAAGCCGAAGTTTAAAACTACTGCCTGGAACTACTGCCCGGCGATGACCAGACGGCGGCAACTACCCACGGCGGTTAAGTGCATAGCCGCATTAACGAAGTAGCAATGAATTTCCTTTTTCCTTTATAGAATTTCCTTTACTATCAAGTCCTTCAAATAGCCACACATATACTCCTTGTGGCTGTAGTGCTCCTTTATAAATGCCGTTCCAGCCTTCCCCCATTTTATTTGTCGAGAAAACCAATTCACCCCATCTGTTAAATACTTTGAATGATTTAATCTCTTTTATATGAACAGGAATTGCTGTTAATTGATCGTTTAAGCCATCTTTATTGGGTGTAAATGCTGTCGGAATATAAACACCCGGTCTAGCAAAAACCTGAACTTTAAGCGTGTCTGTAACCGTACATAATGAAGAGGAGGATATCTTAATTAAGTATGTTGCATCACTACTTGTAGTTAAAATTGGATTGCTAACCGATGGATTATTCAAACCCATTGAAGGAGACCATGCATAGGTGCTGCCAATTCCCCTGGCTTGCAAATTATAGGGCAAGTTAGCTGCTACACGAATAGTGTTATAACGTATCCCCGCTTGGTAATTTAAAATAGAAACAACTGAATGATTGATTGATTTAGAGCTGCAAATGCCATTTGAAATCATAGCACTATAATTTCCAGATTGCGTAGCAATATACGTAGACGATGAAGCACCGGAAATATTATTTCCATTGAGTTGCCATTGATAAGAAGTACCACCATTAGCAGTAAGCATAACTACATCCCCTACGCACACTGTAGGAGCAGCAGGGGTAATTGACCCAACAGGTAAAGGATTAACTGTGATCCGAAGCTGATTACTTGAAATGGTATTTAAAGAAATGCAAGGAGCGTTACTGGTAAGCAAACAAGAAACAATATCATTGTTAGTTAAAGAACTTGTAGTAAAGCTAATCTGGTTGTTTCCAACAACAATCCCGTTTACAAGCCATTGATAGCCGGGTGAGCTTCCGCCGTTGGTTAACGTAGCTGTAAAACTAATAGCAGTTCCCGCACAAATGGTATTTGTAGAAGTATTGATTTGAACTGTTGGAAGGATAGAATCCAAAACATTCATCACAATATAGTTACTTATTGCCTGTGGCAGAGAAGCGCAGGCTGCATTGCTGATCATCATACATTTGATGGTATCGCTATTTGCCAAAAGGGATGTTGAAAACTGATTACTATTTGTTCCGGCTGGGTTGGAATTAATAAACCATTGATAAACCGGGTTGATCCCGCCGTTTGTTGTGCTTGCACTAAAGCTAACATTAGCGCCTTTGCAAACAGTAGTATTTATGGCTGATACGGTAATCGTCGGTGTGCAAGCAACAGGGCCTAATTTGGCAATCCAAAAATCTCCGCCACCATGATTGCCACTAACATCCCCATTGTTGGAAGTAGAATATCCGGCTAAGAGATAGCCGCCATCTGGAGTGGGTTTAATTGAACTGACTGATTCTGCATTTGAACCTCCATAACATTTTTGCCATTCCATACCGCCAGTGTTATTTAGTTTTATCACCCACACATCAACAGGCCCATTGTTATTCGTTATATCTCCATCGACTGAAAATGTAAATCCTGAAAGCACATACCCATCATCCGTAGTTTGTGAAATGGAAATGCTGAAATCATTATCAGTTCCTCCAAAACATTTTTGCCATTGTATATTACCAGATGCAGTTAGCTTAAAAACCCAAAAATCTGAAAACAGATCCGGATTGTGATTGCCACTTACATCTCCATCATTAGATGAGGCAAAACCCGTCACTATATAACCGCCGTCAGAAGTTTGCAAAATACTATGAGGAAATTCTTTACCAGTTCCACCATAACATTTTTGCCATTGTATATTACCGTTATTTGTTATTTTCACAACCCAGGCATCAAACGAAGGATAACTTCCATGATTGCCACTTACATCCATATTGTTTGAATAGGTATGTCCCGTAAAAATATAGCCTCCATCGTTTGTTTCTTTAATATCGTTCCCCATCTCAAAATTTGTTCCACCATAACATTTTTGCCATTGAATGGTTCCGGATGAAGTAAGTTTTACTACCCAACTATCACTGGCACCATGATGGCCCGATACATCTCCATCATTTGAATCAGCTTCTCCGGTTAATATATAGCCGCCATCGGATGTAGGAATAACCTTGGAATATCTCTCAAACCTACTACCGCCTAAACTTTTTTCCCATTCAATTGCTCCAACAGCGTTGATCTTTACAATCCATATATCAGGATAATTTGCAGCACCGTGATGGCCAGATACATCTCCATCCACAGAAGCAGAAGACCCGCCAAGAATATAACCACCGTCTGGAGTAAGTTTAATGGATTTAAGTATTTCCTCTCCAGATCCGCCATAACATTTTTGCCATTGAATATTTCTAAAGGCATCCAATTTTACCACCCAATAGTCGGACGTTCCGTGAAATCCGCTTATTTCACCATTACTGGATTGTGTAGTTCCACCCACAATATACCCTCCGTCCGATGTTGAATGGATATCTTCAGCACTTTCATTTAAACTCCCCCCCAAACTTTTTTGCCATTCAATAGGCGGGGCGGTTTGTGCATAAAGTTGATTTGTATATGGGAATTTCAACAATGAGACGATGAAGAATAATAGCAGCGTTTTTTTGAACATTTTATATATATAATAGCTGTGTAAATATAACATTCCATTGAGAATATGTTACCCTTTGCCCTGTGTACTTGAATTTGTAATACCAACTTCTACATCACTTAGATGAAACGCAGAGACCTAACAGTTGCAGCTGCCTACGATAGCCAGACCTACGGCGGCAAAGCGGCAACTACCTACGGCGGCAAAGAAAAAAAACCATGTTGGCGGGAGTTATTTAATCTGTGTCAGACTTTGCGAATTCTTTCTTGAATACATAGTGGTACACCATTGGTCCATTCCCTGTAGAAATAGGAAACGCATTTACAAGTTTCCATCCGTCCTTACCCAAATAGTTAACGGCATCAACAACTGAATTAAATTTCTTGAGTTTGCCTTCGTCAGTTCTTACTCGGTGATCTTTCCAAATACTGCGCTCTTCTCCATAGTCAATATCAATTGTTACCTTATTACTTAAAAGTCTACCAGTCGCTACTACTTCACAGTATTGTTCTACTTTTGTTGTATCCTGAGCAAGGGATGATAATGAGGCGAAAAGAAAAAGCGTGACGAGAATTGATTTCATTTTGATTGTTTTAATGATTTTATAAATATGAATTCCGATCAAGAGTCAATGGCGTGTGCTGGTTAAGGGCTGGGCTTGTGAGAAATGGGAAGACCTGCAGCGGAAAAAATAATGTCCAGCCCGATATGAAGCCAAATTTAAAAACAAAAGTTAAACACGGCTTACGTTTGCACAGCTTTTGCAAATAACAATGTTAGTAATACCAATGTTGCAAGTCAGATTTATTTGTCAAAGTGTGTCAAAACTTTGTACTGAATTTTAGTATTTGTTGCTGATAAAATTTCGATTCTTAATCCTCTAAATCCTATTACTTTACTCTCCGTTAAATCATACTGCAAATCTTGTGTAAAAGCTGGTCTTGCTAAGTCGTCTACAAACTCTCGGTATGTGAATTTTATTGCATTCCCCACTTTACCATTATAAATAAATTCTTGTTTCAGATATTCTTTTTTCGGAATTGGAGTAAGTTCTGTCTTATACTCTATAGGCGTTGTACTATACTTGTCAAAAGTTATGGATACTCCTGAATTATAATATGTAATAACTTTTCCGCCAGTCTTAGGTATCGCAATGCCATATAATGAACCATCAATCTTACTATATAAGTCATAGTCTGACGTATAAAGAGTATTAATGAAAATTTCGCCTTCTTTGATTTCCTTTAGTATGTAACCTGTTTTAATTTTTGTGTCCTTTAAGAGTCGCAAAGCTTTGTATTTGAACCCAGATTCTTTTGATACTAAAGAGACCCCTATCTCTATCTCCTGCGGTGAGTTTAATTGAGGAGTGATTGTTGAAAAATTATCTGGTGAAGTAACTTTACTTGTTACACCACATCCAGAAAAAATCAACACCAAGGAAAAAGCAACTAGTAATTTCATGATTTATTTTTTTTAATTATAGTTAGAAGGAGTTTTGAAACTGACATAAAATGTTATGCTGCTTTGCCACCTGCCGTGGTTCTTGTCTCCACAAACCACTTTTATTTTTTAATTTAATCCCTTCTTGTCTAAATCATACACAACTACTATATTATTCAACGCTTCAGCATGACCAAAAATATCATCAATCGTTACCAACTCAGTTTTTACTTCTTTCTTTTGGTCATCCAATATTGCAATATATTTTTTGCTGCCATTTAAATAAAGTCTGCAAATAGTTTTTCTATTATTATCATCCAATAGAATAGCAAAATAAGATTGAGCATCTCTATGCACGATTCGGCTAGCATTTATTTTTTGCCTTAATATTGTTTTTACAATAAGAAAAGCTTCTAATTCCTCGGGTGTTGTTTCTACCTTACTTTCATTTGTAGCGGCATCTGAAGCTATTGCTGCGTCCAGTTCTTCTTCTTTTTTATTTTCATCATGTTCGCTTTTTAAAGCAGACTTTAACCTTTCTGTTATCAGATCATTGATGTATTGTTGTATTGCCTTTTTATTGAGTGCTGTAAATTGCTCCATTAACTTAGCCGTTAAAACTCCCGGATAAATCTGTTTTGCAAAATGTCTTACAAATCCTTCTGATGGAGTCTGAAATTCTATCCCAATCAAAGTTTTAAATTCACTCATGAATTTTAACTCACTGGCGGTATTCACAATATTATCAACGTCAAAATAGGATTTATGAAACTTCTTCAATTCTTCTATCTGATTGTCTTTGATATCGGTAACATTAAACTCTAAAAATGGCTTCTCATCCATTTTATTTTTTTCTACAAGGTCAGTATAAAACCTATAAATGATCCCATTAGACAAAAGACCAAACTTTGCTTTTGTTGTATGAAAATATCTAAACAATTGAGAATTGTGTACATCTAAACCTTCACCCCAATGTTTACATTCAACAAGAATCGTAGGTTGCCCGTCTTTCATTATTGCATAATCAACCTTCTCCCCTTTTTTAATACCAATATCTGCAACATACTCCGGTATCACTTCCATCGGATTAAATACATCGTAACCAAGCGCATTAATGAATGGCATTATGAAAGCATTTTTTGTAGCTTCTTCTGTAGTTATTTGGTTTTTAAGTTTTTCAACTCTTTCGCCAAATTGTTTGATTTCATCTTTAAAGTCCATGAGTTTTTAGGGTTTTATTTTTTATTAGCTGGCTTTTCTGCACCAGAATATAATTCTTACTAAGCAGTCTGTTACAAACTTATGATAACCTCCAATTAAAACATGTTTTCAATCATGAGGAAAACACCACAAAAAAAGTTGTTTTCCTCATTTACAATTATATACCATCTTTTATTCTAAAATATCAATCCCGCCATAAATACCTAGTACGCAAATTAATTACTTGCCCCCGTTTGGTTTCCTAACCAACGGGCAACATAAACGCCATTGCTTTCGTTGTGTTTTACTTTTTTTGTATTAAGCGTTGTGGTATCGGCTATAGCTGTTGGTCAGAGACCAAACAACGGCAACTACCTACGGCGGCAAGCGAGCCGTTGGTTAGGAAACCAGACGGCGGCAACTACCCATGGGGCAAGGCTACCCCACCCTTAAAAACTGCCAAAATAGCGCTTTGGTTTAGCATTTCTCTTTTAAAACCTTGCTCTATTACTGCTATTTGCTTCCTATTTGACAGGGATTTGATAGCAATCATTCCCACATCATTCCCACATCAAACCCACATCAACCCACATAAAAGTGGACAGCTATGGAACTGATGTGTAGTTAAAGTGGAATTGACTGCTGTAATGGCAGTGTAAGACCCTAGACATCTATAAGGTTGGTATTTAGGCTAAATAATAGAAACCAATCTAAAGGTTCCTGGGGCGGATCGAAAGAATTGAGAAGCAGAATGAATTGCCCAAATTAGGCATCAGCGGAAAAAAATACGTTGCGTGTGCTACGCACTGACTCGTCCTAAAAAAAGCTTACAGGTTAAATTAATAATCCTGCAATGACTTTACAGGTTTTTTGTTTGTTTCAATTTCAAAGCTACCATATTTTTTATAATAGTTTTTCCAAAGTCTTTGATGATCTGCCTTATTTTCTTGATGT
>CANNJE010000145.1 GCA_947504605.1 Chitinophagaceae bacterium | reverse complement strand
TTAGTATTTCCACAAAATACCGTGTAAGAAAAAGGGTTACTGTTTTGCAGTAACCCTTCAGAAATTTTAAATGATATAGATTTATCCTATAACTGTTACATTAACAGCATTCATTCCTTTTTTTCCGTTTTGCAGTTCAAATTCAACTTGATCACCTTCTTTGATGTCATTGATAAGTCCGCTTACGTGTACGAAAGTTTCTTTGTCTGAATCTGAATGTTTAATAAATCCAAATCCTTTTTCTGAGTTAAAAAACTTAACTGTACCTTGATTTTTAGTGTCCATTTTGTTTAATTGTATTGTATTAATAAAGTGCAAATGTAGTGTTTTTTATAATACCTTAAGTTTTTTAACTTTAATAATAGTATATAATGTCAATTTTTTACTGGCAGGAAGTTAATTTTTTTTCTGTTTTTCACATTTTTTTGGCGAAAACAGGCCATTTAAAATAGCTTTAGCATTTTATAACGCTATACAGAGCCGGAGATATTGTATTGTTCCTATTCTTCGGGAAGACTTTTTCATAAGTATTATAGCTTTATCATCATCTTTATTTAATATATAATTGGCAGCAAATGGCTGTAGGGAATAATCCTGTTGGTCATTTTTACAGTTTAAAGAAAATATAATCATTATATAAAAGTTGCATATAACTCTTCCTTCAAATTGGGAATAATCAAATAAGATTCACTAAATATCACCAGGATATTTTTAAATTTGTTTTTATTAATTATTTTATGTCAAACATTCATTCAGTTATCACAGGAACAGGAAGCTACATTCCTTCTATTATTAAAACCAATAGAGATTTTACAACTCATAATTTTTACGATGAGGATAATAAGCGGATAGATACCGATCCACAAATAGTTGTAAATAAGTTTGAACAAATTACAGGTATTGTGGAAAGAAGATATGCTACGACAGATATGCAGTCATCTGATATGGCAGCCATTGCTGCAAAATTGGCTATTGAAGATGCTAAATGCGATTCCGAAACAATCGATCAGATTATTGTAGCGCATAATTTTGGGAATGTGGTAAAACATACGATTCAAACAGATGTTTTGCCAGCATTGGCTTCAAGAGTAAAACATGCTTTGGGTATAAAAAATCCCAATTGTATTCCTTATGATATTTTGTTTGGATGTCCGGGTTGGGTACAGGGGGTAATACAGGCAGATGCCTATTTTAAGGCGGGTATTGCAAAAAAGTGTCTGGTAATTGGAACAGAAACCTTGTCCAGAGTATTGGATTTATATGACAGGGATAGTATGATTTTCTCTGACGGAGCAGGCGCATGTTTACTAGAAGCAATAGAAACCGGCGAAGGGGGAACAGGTATTTTATCTACAGCTGTGCAAGCACATTGTATGGATGAAGTCAATTTTCTGAATATGGGAAAATCTAATTATCCTGATTCTGATCCCAGAATCCGTTATATAAAAATGAAAGGGAGAAAGGTTTATGAGTATGCAATGAAATATGTGCCACTGGCAATGAAAGATTGTTTGGATAAAGCTGGAGTTGATATAAAGGATCTTAAAAAAGTGTTCATTCATCAGGCCAATGAAAAAATGGACGAAGGTATTATTAAAGCAATGTATAAATTATATGGCACTGATCCTGCACCAAAAGATATTATGCCAATGAGTATCCATTATCTGGGCAATAGTTCTGTAGCAACAGTGCCTACTTTATTTGATCTAGTAAGAAGAGGGGAAAAAGAACAGCATGAACTAAATGAGGGTGATATTGTATTGTTTGCTTCTGTAGGAGCAGGAATGAATATAAATGCAGTTTGTTACAGGATTTAAAAAAGTAGTAATTATTTTAGAGGATCATTTGGTGCGGATTTGCCTTTATTAATAAAAAACTGAATTCATATAATAAAAAAGCATTCCTTTTTGAGGAATGCTTTTTTATTAGGACTATTCCATTTATAAAATCAAGCGATTTTTTCTTCCAGATATGCACTCACTGGTTCGCAAGTGCATACAAGGTTACGATCACCATAAGTATTATTTACACGACTAACACTTGGCCAGAATTTGTTTTCCTTTACATAATCCAATGGATAAGCAGCTTTCTGTCTGCTGTAGGAATGGTTCCATTCATCGGCAGTAATTACAAACTGAGTATGAGGTGCATGCTTTAGAACATTGTCAGTTTTATCAGCTATTCCATTTTCAATATCTTTTATTTCGGCACGAATACTTAAGAGCGCATCACAAAAACGGTCTAGTTCAGCCTTATCTTCGCTCTCTGTAGGTTCAATCATAATCGTTCCTGCTACTGGAAAACTCAGCGTTGGAGCATGGAAATTATAATCCATTAAACGCTTGGCTACATCCTCAGCTTCAATGCCGGCAGTTATCTTAAATGGTCTTAGGTCTACAATAAACTCATGTGCACATGTCCCATTTTTTCCAGTATATAAAATAGGGAAATCTTTTTCCAGTCTTGCCTTCATGTAATTGGCATTAAGAATTGCGTATTCAGTACTTGATTTTAAACCTTGTGCACCCAGCATTTTTATATAAGCATAACTTATTAGTAGAATACTGGCACTTCCAAACGGAGCAGCACTTACAGCATGAATAGCTTTTTGATTATTTGAAAGGGCAACATGTCCTGGAAGGTATGGGGCTAATTTTTCATTTACACAAATCGGGCCTACACCCGGGCCGCCACCGCCATGAGGGATAGCAAATGTTTTATGGAGGTTTAAATGGCAAACATCTGCACCAATATTGCCGGGGCTTGTAAGACCCACCTGAGCATTCATATTGGCACCATCCATGTAAACCAATCCGCCATTTTCATGAATTAGGGAACAAATATCCATGATACTTTCTTCAAATACACCATGAGTACTTGGATAAGTAATCATTAGACCTGCTAGTTGATCCTTGTATTTAAGTGCATTTGTTTTTAAATCTTCCACATCTATATTGCCTTCTTCATCGCATTTGGTTACTACAACCTTAAAGCCCGCCATTACAGCACTTGCAGGGTTAGTACCATGAGCACTGATTGGTATCAGGATAATGTTTCTGTGAGATTCATTTCTATCGGCATGATAAGCCCTTATTGTAAGAAGTCCTGTATATTCTCCCTGTGCACCACTATTGGGTTGTAATGAAGTTGCCACAAAGCCAGTTATATTGTTAAGCCAGTTTTCTAATTCATGAATAATATTCTGGTAACCCTTCCATTGGTCGGCAGGAGCCAGTGGATGAATGCTGTTGAATTCAGGCCAGCTAACAGGAATGAGTTGTGTCGCAGCATTCAGTTTCATTGTACAACTTCCCAATGAAATCATGGAAGTATTTAAACTAAGATCTTTATTCTCCAGACTCTTAATGTACCGCATCATTTGGCTTTCGCTATGATGCACATTAAATACAGGGTGAGTTAAGAACAGGGAAGTTCTTGTAAGAGCTGTCGGAATATTTACAAGAAGGCTGTCATTATCGAAATTTGCAACTGCAGTATTGTTGTTACGGGTAGCAGCAAATAAGTAAAGGATATCTAATACATCTCTTTGAGATGTGGTTTCATCAATTGATATACCAACTGCATTCTCGAAATAATAAAAGTTGATTTCATTTTTTTCTGCGAGTTCTTTGATTGCACCTACATTATCAACTTTTATCTTCAGAGTGTCAAAATAATATTTGTTCTCATTTTTAAAACCCATTTCACTTAATTCATTGTTCAGGGTTTGAGTCAATAGGCTAATTCGTTTTGCAATATTTTTTAATCCTTCACCACCATGATAGACAGCATACATAGAGGCCATGTTTGCAAGCAGTGCCTGAGCTGTACAAATATTGCTGGTTGCTTTTTCCCTACGAATATGTTGCTCTCTTGTTTGTAAAGCCATACGCAGACATCGGTTGCCTTGTGCGTCTTGACTAATACCTATAATACGACCAGGTATATTTCTTTTAAACTCATCTTTAGTTGCAAAAAATGCTGCGTGTGGGCCACCGAAACCCAATGGAACACCCAATCTTTGAGAATTACCAACGGCAACATCAGCTCCTAGTTCTCCCGGGGCAGCAAGTAATGTAAGTGCTAGCAGGTCTGTAGCCATTATTACTAATGCGTTAACTGCATGAGCATCTTCTATGAATTTTTTATAATCTTCAACTGAACCATTACTATTTGGATATTGTACGATAGCTCCGAAATATTGTTCATTCAGGATTACATTTTTATAATCTCCAAATACTAGTTCAACTTTGATAGGAGCAGCCCTTGTTATTAAAACGTCTTTGGTTTGATCAAAAACAGATTCGTCAACAAAGAATTTTGGAGCTGTAATTTGGTCATGATCTTTGTTTTTTTGATTAAATAGCATTGCCATAGCTTCTGCAGCAGCAGTTCCTTCATCCAGCAGACTAGCATTTGCAATTGGTAAAGCTGTAAGTTCACTCACCATTGTTTGGTAATTAAGTAAACTTTCTAAACGCCCCTGGGCTATTTCGGCCTGATATGGGGTGTATTGAGTATACCATCCCGGGTTTTCAAACACATTTCTCAAAATTACACTTGGCACAATTGTATTGTAATAGCCCCGTCCTATATAACTTTTAAAAACTTTATTTAAAGAGGCTGTTTTTTTTAATTCAGTCAAGTATTCAAACTCGCTTACAGGGCCTCCTGTATTTAATGCTGCTTTGAGCCTGATGGCAGAAGGGACAGTTTTACTAATTAGGTCATCCAGAGAATCCATTCCGATAGTGCCAAGCATTGATTCTGTATCTTTTCCACGAGGTCCGATATGCCTTAGTGAAAATTCGTTTTTTTGTTGCTCAAAAAGATTCATAAAAGGAGAATTTTAATTTTATATGACCTGCAATATTTTAAGGCTAATAAGCGTATCATGAAATTGATGTATTACTGATGAAAGGGCTTTACGCAACAACTAGTCTTAAATTTCCGCAAATTTA
The DNA here is from genome assembly GCA_947504605.1 of Chitinophagaceae bacterium. Lineage (GTDB taxonomy): Bacteria > Bacteroidota > Bacteroidia > Chitinophagales > Chitinophagaceae > Ferruginibacter. Next base: position 1,429 of record CANNJE010000145.1, on the reverse strand, counting down.
CGATTTCGCAATTACATTTTATCCTTTATCCATCCTTATTAATCTCTTGTGGAAAACTGCTGTATAAAACGTAACCGAGAGTTAAACAAAAATTAAATAGGTATAAACCTTTTATTCCAGAACTCTCCTTTTACTTATAAATACAATATGTAACCATCATTTTATGCTTTTGCAATTATCTTTACGTTATGATTGATCCGATTTTAAAAAACTGGCAGAAAAAATCCGGGGATAGGATTAAATTGTACAAACAATTTTTGCACCGTGCCGATAAAAATAAAGTATTAAAAGAATTGCCGGATCTCCATGAGGCTGCATTTAGCAATATCAATTGTTTGGAATGTGCAGCTTGTTGCAAGAACTATTCGCCTCGCTTTAAAACGCCCGATGTTAAAAGAATTGCAAAGCACCTGAAAATGAAAGATGGTGAATTTATCGAAAAATACTTGCAGGTAGATAAAGATGGTGATTATGTAGTAAGATCAAAACCTTGTGCATTTTTAGGAGAAGATAATTTTTGCAGTATTTATGATGTTCGCCCTTCAGATTGCAGTCGCTTTCCATATACCGATGAAGATGTGTTTTTAAAGCGGCCTGTTATTACTTTAAAAAATGCTACTTTTTGTCCTGCAGTTTATTTTGTCCTGGAAAAATTTATCGAAAAAAAATAAATATTATTACAATGCTTACATATTTCAAAGCAGTTGTTCTTGATAAATTGGGTCAATGGCTTTTTATAAACTCAATAGATAATTTAAATTACCCATTTCAGTGAAATTTTATTTTTGAGATAATTCTTCAAAAGCAGCCGTAAGTGAACGTTGAATTCCATCTCCTTTCCATTGCGGCGATCCTGGGATTTCAGTAGCTTTTAATATTTCCTCTTTCGTTTTACCAGCGTGCATTTCAGCATCTGTGAACTTTAGCACATTTTTCAAGTAATCCCTGAATAATAGCACATCCTCTTTGTTGAGAGTTGTTTCATAGCCTGTGCCGGCATGACCACTAATATAAATCGTATCATTATCAAAAGTCTTAGTGGCTTTTTCAAGCAATACAATCCAGTTAGCAATATCTGCACCTCCTGTTTTGTCGATATATGGATGCCTACGGTTAAAGACAAGGTCGCCCATATGAACAATATTGCTGTTTTGAAGATGAACCATACTGTCACCATTGGTATGTCCGGCACCAAAATAGTGCAGGCATATTTTTTCTTTCCCAATTTTTTCGCACCAGGTATCTGTAAAAGTTTGATCGGGGTACAATTGTTTTGCTTCCGTTTTTTGAGTTACGGCAACTTTTTCCTGATTTATTTTGCTGTTCGCATGTGCCAAAACATGGGGGACAATTCCTTTGAAAGCAAAGTTGCCGGCAGTATGATCGCCATGATGATGTGTATTGATCAATAGCCGGAAAGGCTTGTTTG
>CANNJE010000144.1 GCA_947504605.1 Chitinophagaceae bacterium | reverse complement strand
TAATACCTTTTGCTGTAAAATTGACGGCATGAAAAATTTATTTCGTTCTGCTATTACAGCATTAATATGTATAAGTATCATACTCCCCCTAATGGCACCGGGTTGCGGGGGCGAGGGGGAGAAGAATGTAGGTTTTTATAGTGTCGATATTCCTCATTTTAAAGAGGCTGATTATCTTCCCTTGCTCAACAGCAATAATGAAGAAATTCAGTATAATACGATCTGTTATTTTATAATGAACAATGATTACGATGAATATCTAACTGTTGATTCACTGAAGACTTCTTCCAAACACGATACCGCCCTTATGATTTATCATACAATTTATTCTTTGATGGATTCAAAAAATACTTGGGTTAGTAGTGCCGCTATACTTTTTATCAGTGAATTTGAGTACAACAGGAAATCCTATCTGCAATATCTTTTAGAAAACAATACCCCTTCTTTAAATGTACAACTGGAAATAATTACAATCCTGTCTGATGATAGCAGTGTTATGCATGACCCCTTACTATCAAAAAAAATTAATTTTCTTCAGAAGCAGCCTTCCTGGTTATTACAAAATGGAGCATATCTGCTCCTCAAAGGAAAAGACAGTGTTGATACGGAGCGTTTAATGAATGATTATACAACTGCAGCAATGTATCAAAAATTATTTATTCTTGATATTCTTGCCAATCATATGACTGATCCCGTTTTTACTTTTCTAATCAGGGAATGGGCAAGCAGTAAAGACAGTAGGATCAAGGGTATAATTTTAACTGCTTTAACGAAAGCTAAAAATCCTAAAAATGTACTTGATTGGTACAATGAGCAAGGGGAACTGTTGAAGGAAAATATGAAGGGGTTTATAGACAGATTTGGGCAAAGGGATTCAAATGAAATATTCAGTAAGCTAATTGTATTGGCAATCAGGAAAGGCTGGAATCCATCCTCCCTGAAATTAAAGACGAACGATACAATTTCTGTATCGGAACCCACTTTATATTATTATTTGTATGAGGATAAATACGATCCAAACATTTCAGATGGTTCGAAAATCAGACAAACAGTAATGGGAAAAAGAATAGAAGAAACACTTTTACAATATCCATCTTTAAAAAAGGAATGGCAGGATTATGAAAGAAGGAAATTTAGATACCCATTGCCCGAACAACTTATAGCTGAACATCAGCGCTTAACAGAAACCTATTTGCAAAATACCCGTTTGTTATTGGAACGCTATACGATAGATACAACGCTTTACAATAATTTTAAACATCAGATTGATTATTGGACAACGGATATGCAAAAAGCCAAGGTTAAAATAAATAAGTAAAATAAGCACTTGATTGTTTAAAAATGGTATCAGCTCTATTAAATAAAAACATTTGTGACATCAATCATTAATTGTTTACTTTGGTCTTTTTACAATTGAATTTATATAATGAGTACAGACTCCATGTTTGTTTATATTGGTTTAATTATCCTTGCTGCAGCAGCTTTGGTAGTTTTAATATTAAAAACATCCCGCAAATACCGCACATTAAAACAGATTACGGTTTTGTCGGTAGGGCTTGTTTTTGCAGGAATTTTATTGGGAGATCAGCAATGGTTGAGTTTCGGGTTAATGGGCACTGGTATATTATTGGTGCTCTTTCAAATAGTAAAGATTAACAAATTGAAGAGTAGGTAATCATTAAGTTTAGAAATTACATCCGAAGCCTAAATGCTTTAATCAAGATTAGTTTAGATCAAAACTTGTTAAGTAGCAGCATTAACAGTTGTGGCATTTGAACTTTGCATAGCAGCCCCTGAAGCGTCATTGTTTACATTGGCGATGCTTACAAAACTAAAACCCCAGCCTTTTAACTCATTTTTCCAGATAAGAGAACCATCTTTTGTACTCAGGCAGAGTAAAATACCTGTAGATGCTACATATATTTTATTTTCTTCAACACTTATTTGCCCAATCGCCATTGTTACTTTAGTCGTTAAATATTGTTTAAGTTTCACTTCCCAAATGATCTCTCCATTCTTTTTATTGATGGCTGCAACTTTTCCGTTGGATAAAATGTACAAAACTGTGTTTGACTTCATGATTAATAATTTGGAATAAAATTAAACAATATAGAGATGGCATCTAAAAAACAGCCAAAATTTCTTTTCATTTTATAAAATGAAAAGAAATTATACGTTTTTTTGAAAAGCTTTATTGAATTTATTTCTGAAATTGCAGAAAATTTAAATTGTGCAATTTGAATATTGGCACTGTGATTTAGGTTAACATGGAAAATTTTATTAATTCCCAATTAGAACTATCTGCATTTTTTGATTTAACACCCAATCTGGTTTGTATAGCTGGGGTAGATGGATATTTTAAAAAAATAAATGCTGCATTTGTAAAGAAGCATGGGTTTACAGAAAAAGAATTATTTGAAAAACCTATTAGTGCCTTTTTTTTCCTGCAGGTATTAAGTATAATGGAACTTCTGATTCTGGTAAACCCAGCATTTGTTTTACAATACTATCCGAAAACGAACCAATAGTTACGGCGCCAATATTAAACGACACAGCCTGAAGGCAAATATTTTGTGCTGCATGTCCTGCTTCCATTTGAACATATCGGATTCCTCTTTCAGCATATTTTTTTGTTGTGCGGTGAAACTCTGCAGCAATTACAATTACTGCGGCACTTCTGTTAAAGGAAGCCTGCATTGAGGCTGCAGATAAAGAATTATTATTTATCATTATCAGTGAGTGACCAGATGGTCTGTAATGATAAACTCCCTGTGGGATTGAATTTATATGATGACTCACCAAATATATTTCCAATGGATACAATGCGCCAGCAGAGGGGGCAGTTCTTCCAGCTTTGTTTTTTGATGTTATTCCCTGTGCGGCCCAAAGTAATTGAGCAATTTCCTGTATTTCTAGCGGAGCGTCACTGAAGTTTCTTACTGATCTTCTACTGAGTAATGCCTCCTCAATAGAGGTATTACTTTTTAGCAAGGGAGCAGGTAAATAAATTACTTTTTGATTTAAGTTTTTTGGAGTTTCTGATTTATTGGGAGCAGACCAGTTACAACCAATATTTAAATTAAATAAAATCAGGAGAAGCAAAATATAATTCCTAGGATGACTGTACATTGTATAGTTATTTATTTAACTTAATTGTCATTCTATAATTTTTATTCAAATATTTTATTGTTATTTACTAACAAAGGATCTAGATTACCAAATGTTACAGGGTATTTACACCAAATTAAAATTTACAATATCAGCTTTAGGCTGACAAATTTTATGGTTAGTATAATGATGGTTAAAGATTTTTATTTAATATTATTTCCTCTTATACAATCCTATTAATTCCCCGAAACCAATGATATGTTCACTCATTGTTTTTTCCAGTTCATTTCTTTTGGCGCCTGTTTTTAAATTCAATAAACTATCTAATGCATAAACTTTAAAAATGTATCGATGTGTACCATGAGGTGGACATGGCCCGCCATAATGGTTTTGTAAAAAATCGTTAAAGCCTTCAATGCCATGTACATTGTTTTCTTTCAGGTGATGCGTAACCGGTATATTCCATACTATCCAATGTACCCAAGCTCTGACAGGAGCATCCGGATCCTCAACAATTAGAACAAGGCTTTTGGACAGCTCTGGTATATGTTCAATATCGAGGGGCGGATTTATGTTCTGACCGTCACATGTGTATCTTATCGGAATCATTTTTTCATTTTCAAAAGCTGAACTGGTTACTTTTAATTGAGTGTAATCAACAGCTCTTACGGCTTCTTTAGTAATTGATGTTCTGTGCATATTATTTTATTTAAGGCCCTTCACCAGGATCAGGAATTTCGTATGGTGGATTTTCAAAAGGATCTTCCTCTGGAATAATATCTGGGTTTTCCTCTGTTATGAATGTCTCTTCATAATCTAAGACAGAATCAGATTCCGTATATTTTGCAGGATTTGGAATTTCAATTGGTTTGCCGGGAATTATTTTCTTTGCCATAAAATAAACATTTATGTTTCCCTGAAAAATTATTGCCTGAATTTTGATACTTCAAAACAACTACATTTAAAATTGTAATTAAATGCTTAACATCAACAGTTTGATTGATTCTAGTCAGCAGATTAATAAGTAGGGGGTAATGCAAAACAGGCGAAAATGTACGGGAATAAAAATTGTAAAAGGGTTGCTTCAATTCAGCAATCCTGTATTAATTATTCAATGCAAGTAATGCTTCTTTGTGAAGTAAAGCAGTTTTATAACCAATCTCAAATATGCTGTCAGCCATTTTTACGTCATACATATCAAATCCATGGAGTGGGATATCGATAAATACATCACATAATTTTATTTTCGAATAAACGGTATTGGCAATTGCAAGGTGGAAACATCTGTCGAGTATATTTTTTGTTTTAAAAAAGGAAGCATTGTCAACTCCTTTTTCTATATTGTTTACACAAGAGCCAATTACAGCTTCACATATATCCGTAAGTTGTTCTGCCGGAAAGTTGTTTAGGATTCCGCCATCCACCAATAACATTCCCTTATGTTTGATTGGCTCAAAAATAACAGGTACTGAGGCAGACGCAACAACAGCATCAATGATACTACCTTTTGAGAAGATAACGGATTTGCCTTCCAGTAAATCGGTGGCTGCTACAAATAGTTTGACTGGCAAGGTTTCAAAAATGTCTTCTGCAATACTATCTTTTAATAATTTTCTTAAAACAGCCATGGAGAAAAAACCATCTTTCTGCCATGCAATATTATTCCATCCAAACAGGCTGGTAGTTTTAAAAAGGGCTAGAATTTCATCAGGTTTCTTGCCTGAAGCATATAATGCGCCGGCAATGGCGCCTGCACTTGTACCTGCAATAGCGTAGGGTTTTATATTTAATTCTTCCAGAAATTTAATTACTCCTAAATGTGCCAAGCCTCTTGCTCCACCTCCTGATAAAACGTATCCTATTTTTTTCATTCGGGTAGATTGTTGAGTTGATCAGTAGTAAAGATACTTGTCATTGCGGTACTTAATCGCAGCCATTCTTTTTACTCAATAATCAAAGTTTCAGCAGTTCCTGAAATGTATTATTGGCACTATCTCTTATTTTATTAAGTTGCGGCATCAGTTCTTCTGTTTTATGGGTAATACAAATCTGTTTCATCAAACCCATTTCTTGTTTTTTGAAATCTATATATTTTAATAAAAGACTGGCTTTGGCATGAGCAGCCGGAGAAATATCATAACCTGAAGTACTTCGTATTAATGATGCGGCCTGTTCATATTGTGGAAGTGCTGTTTGGTCTATTGCTATTGCTAATTGTTCAAAATTTAAGCTACTGTCGCCAATGGCCAAATCAATATTAGCCTGTATCTTATCAAATTCGGTGAGTTTTGCATTAAAGCGGTCATTGTCTTTATAAGTGCCGGCATTCATCTCACTTAAAATAGCTTTTCTGCCAGAAATCGGTTTTTTATTTTCCTGTAAATAATAGGCTGAAATACCTACGGATAAAATCACAATAACCGGAACCAACCATTGCAGGGGAGGATGCTCCGCTTTTTCTTTTGTAATAGCAAACATATAAGCATAGCCGATGGCAAGACCAGACAAAAGTCCGCCGATATGTGCAGCATTATCAATGCCTCCTTTGAGGCCATAGAGTAAATTATAACCAACAAATATGACAATGTTTTGCAGCAAAGCGGTTCTTACTTTTTTGGGAATTAGGTTGCTGGTTAGGAGCGCAAGAAATACACCGTAAACTCCAAAAACAGCGCCAGATGCGCCTGCGCTATTTGCTGGTTCTGTATGCCAGTAAAGACTGATTACACTTGCCAGTACACCTGTGCAAAGGTAGGCTGTTGCATACCTGATTTTTCCGAGCATTGGTTCCAGGTATATGCCCACGGTATAGAGGCAATACATATTCATGGCCAGGTGAATAATGCCAAAATGGATAAAAGTATTGGTTAAAAGCCGCCACCAATCTCCGCTAAGTGTAAGTGGCCCATAATTACTGCCCCATTTAAGATGTACATATCCATTGGCATCCATGATACCAGCTCCGTCCAGCGCCATTAAAACAAATATGATTACATTAATGGCAATGATACCATAAGTAATGAAGGTATTACTGCCACTAAGATTCATCGCTTTGTCAACTTCGATTGCTTCCTTTTCTTCTTCTGCCAATCTTTGTAAAGTCGTTTGTTTTAAGTTGTTGATGGCTTCTTTTGTCATCGCCAGATCTGCTGTTTTATTGGCAACAACTGTTTCAAATGTAGCTGCAAAACTATTGCAGTTCTTTTTATTTTTACCTGTAATATCAGCCATTACTCCATTCACCATTTCGCTGATAATAGTAAGTTGGCCATCTACCGCAACACAAATAATTTGCTGGGGTTTGTTTTTCCAACTGCTTTTAGTAGTACCAACCAGTGAATTTTCTCCAGCCAGTAAAACGGGCCAGTTTAGTTCTTGCATT
>CANNJE010000143.1 GCA_947504605.1 Chitinophagaceae bacterium | reverse complement strand
TTGAAATTTTATAGTGAAACAAATATAGGCAGTCGTCCAGCCAGCCGTTCGGCTTCCGGTAAATTGTCTTTAAAAGATTTGCGGGCAATACCATTTGTAGGCTCCTGGAGTCAGTTAAAGCAAAACGTGACTGGTTATTACGGGGTTGGCGCTGCATTACAAGCGGCAGACAAAGAGGGCAATTTAATGGATTTAAGAGCGTTGTACCGAGAGTCCTTGTATTTTAAAACATTGATAGACAACTGTGAGATGGCTATGAAAAAATGTTATTTTCCTTTAACTCAATATTTAAGAGACCACGAAAAATATGGGGAACTATGGCGGATGATTTATGATGAGTTTGAACTGACCAAGAAATATATATTCCTGATGACAGGTAAAAACGAATTGATGGCGGATTATCCGGTTGAGCAGTTGTCTATTGGCATGCGGGAGAGAATCGTGTTGCCGTTGGTTACCATTCAGCAATTTGCTATTGCTTCAATACGTACAATGGAAGCGGAACTGGTTAATGATCCTCTCAAAGAATCGTTTGAAAAACTAGTCATGCGTTCATCCTTTGGTATTATCAATGCGGGAAGAAATTCAGCATAAGAAATAATCTGAAAGAATGAATTAAAATAGAGAGCCTCTGTAGAAACAGGGGCTCTCTGTTTACCGATTGCTTGCCATATAAGAAAGAGCTAATTAAAATTTATACATTACTGCCAAAATTCCACTGGCGGTATATTTGCTTCCTGCTCCATTATTTTTTACAAAAATTTCACTTTGTGCTGATTCAAATCTCAGCTCCGGAACAATTGTAAGCGGACCAATTTTGGCGTTTAAAGAAAGGGTATTTGCAAAAATATTTTTGGTGGAGTAATAAACGGTTTTGTTGTCACTGATGTATTCACTTCTAAGTGTAAGTCCAATTGAAGCAGAAGGATCATAATTTAAATACAATGCATTACCAACCCAGCTTCCGCTTGTGCCGGTAACGGGTTTTCTTGATTGTATGGTTCCATTATACCCAATATTAAACTTGCTTGTAAGGGTACCTATTACCACCAGGTCAAATTGGTTTAAGGATTTTAAGCCACTTGGATTTTGGCCTTCATCAGATCCTCCAAATCCTGAGTAATTCAGGTATGCTTTTAGTTTACCATTTTTTGTAGCACCGCTTACCTGTGCAATCAAATTCTTTACACTGGTAGTGGATGTACTTTGATCAGTAAAGTTGGTAACTCCGAGCATAAATGCAATAGGGCCAGCTGTAATGTCAGCTTTTAGTCCCTGGTGGAAAAATGGTCCGTTTGTAAACATATAACTCATACTATAGTTTCTGTTTAGTGGGGCATCTAATAATTCGTAGCCTACATGCGTAGAAAATTTACCCAATGTGAATTTTATTTTTGAAGAGGGGGCATAGGTAACGAAAGCCTGTTTGATAGCTGTCAAAGATAAAAAGCCGTTTTTGTCAGCACCGGCACCAACGTTGTCATTGCCATCATTGTAGGAAAATTCTTCTGCTCTGCGGCCAAAACCAAGGTCAACAGTAGCGCCAATTTTTCCAGACATGGCCGTTGCATCAGCCCTTAATGATGCCATTCCTAATTCAAATGAGCTTTGAGAATTGGTGAAACTTGTAAAGTTGTTTGATTTGCCTGCGAAGTTATAGTGGTAGTAAGCATCTACCGAACCTGAAAACGATAATGATTTTGTAGAATCCTGTGCAGTTGCACTAAAAAAACAGATTGCAGCTATTCCTGCTAAAGATAATTTTCTTAACATTGTAATTGATTTTAATTTTAAAATGAGGGTACAACCATGAACTTTGTCGAGAAGTTTATAACAGGTTGTACCTTTTTTATTGAAATGATTTTTTAGTGAAGATTAACCTTCAACCATGGTTTCTTTTACTATTCCGTTGTTGTTAACCAGTAATGTGCCTTGAGAATATTTTTCATCATGTTGAGAAGCATCTAAACCTAATTCTTCTTCTGCTTCAGTAACTCTTAGAGGCAGAACAAAATTGATGAATTTAAAAATGGCATATGAACCACAAAAGCTAAACGCAACAACTATTGCCAGCGCTTTTACTTGCGTGAAAAAGAAAGAAGCATTGCCATAAAATAATCCGTCGTTACCAAAACTATTGATGGCTTTGGTTGCAAAAATGCCTGTCATAAGCATCCCCACCATACCACCAATACCATGGCATGGGAATACATCCAGTGTATCATCCAGGCGGGATTTTTGTTTGTAAAATACAGCGATATTAGAGATGATTGCGGCAACTACACCAATAAAAATACTTTGAGGAATGGCTACAAAACCAGCCGCAGGTGTGATGGCAACCAGGCCAACAACCGCTCCTATACAAAAGCCTAGTACCGAAGGTTTTTTACCTCTTAGAACATCAAAGAACATCCAACTTAAGCCAGCAGCAGCAGCGGCTGTATTGGTAGTAGCAAATGCGGAAACAGCTAATGCATTGGCTCCTAAGGCTGAACCAGCATTAAAGCCAAACCATCCAAACCAAAGTAAACCGGTTCCAATCAGTACATAAGGAACATTGGCAGGGGGGATTTCTTTATTTTCGATATGTACTTTTCGACGTTTTAAAACCAATGCACCGGCAAGTGCAGCACAACCTGCTGAAATATGTACAACAGTACCACCTGCAAAATCCAGTGCGCCCATTTTAAAAAGGAAACCATCCGGATGCCAGCTCCAATGAGCCAGTGGGGCATAGATGCACAAAGAAAATAAAACAGTAAATAAGATGTAAGATGAAAAACGAATTCTTTCAGCTACTGCACCTACAACCAGTCCTGGGGTAATAACTGCAAACATCATTTGGAAAATAGCAAACAATGATAATGGAATAGTGGGGGCAAGGCTCCATGGTGCACCAGAGTTTACATTTTTAAAAAATAAAAAGGTATTGGGGTTTCCTATAACACCCCCAATAGAGTCGCCAAAAGCAAGGCTAAATCCAACAACTACCCATAAAACACCTACAACGCCAGCAGCTACGACACTTTTGATCATGGTAGATATTACATTTTTGCGGTGAACCATTCCACCATAAAAAAATGCAAGACCCGGGGTCATAAGAAAAACAAGTGCTGTTGCAACAATAATCCATCCAATATCAGCTGCATTGTACACTCCAACTTTGTCTTCATAATTGGGTAATGTGGGAATAAAAATTGCAAGGATGGCAATGGCTGCCAAAATCAGAAAAGGAGCTACTTGTCGGGCGGTTAATTTTTTTATCATACTGTTTGTTTTGGTTAAACATTAAAAATATAAATATCTAAATATTTAAAACTAAATTATGATAATAATTGCAATAAAATTAAGATTAAACAAATATTATATTAAATGTAATATTATTGAAAATGATTTCAATTAAACTTATATATTACTGAAATACAATTATTTAAGTGAATATATTTGATTTGGAGACTCCATAAATAGGATATATTAAAATAAAAGTAATAAATAATAAATGGCATTAATTCATTTGTTTATGTAATTAATGACAGTAATATTAAAGATTCAATTAATTAATATATGGGCATAAAAAAAGCTGGTAGCGTTTACCAGCTTTGAATTTATCAATTTTAGAACTTATTTAATCCAGTTTAAATGTGCGTCTTTTTGTTCCAGTAGAGAGAAGGACATGAGGAATTCATCTACTTTTCTGGCAGATTCCCTGCCTTCGCTTATGGCCCAAACCACGAGGGATTGTCCTCGACGAGTATCGCCAGCAGCAAAAATTTTAGGCAGGCTGGTTTGGTAATTTTTTTCAGTAGCTTTTACATTACCTCTTTCATCTTTTTCAATGTCAAGGGAATTAATTAATCCATTGTGTTGCGTATGTAAAAATCCCATTGCAAGCAATACCAGTTCGCAGGGAATTTCTCTTTCGCTTCCGGGTTTTTCTGAAAATTGAGCAGGACGTCCATCTGTAGAAGCTTGCCATTCTAGGTCAACAATTTTTAATGCTTTCAGATTTCCTTGTTCATCCCCAATAAATTCTTTGGTGGCTGTAGCCCATTGTCTTTCACAACCTTCTTCGTGACTGGATGTAGTTTTTAAAACCATTGGGTAAGTTGGCCATGGCATTAAATCATTTCTTTGTTCGGGTGGTTTTGGCATTAATTCAAATTGAGTTACTGATAATGCTTCCTGCCTGTTGGAGGTTCCTACACAGTCGGATCCTGTATCACCTCCACCAATTACCACTACATTTTTTCCGGCCGCCAGTACATGTTCAAGCAGGATATTGCTTTCAATGCCAGCGTTTGCTAAGGGGTCAATGCCCGCATTTCTTTTATTTTGTTGTTTTAGGAAATCCATTGCAAAGTGAACGCCTCTTAAGGATCTTCCTGGTATATTCAGGTCTCTAGGAACGGTTGACCCACAGGCAAGCACGATGGCATTGTATTCTCTCAGGATATCATTCATTAAAATATTAACGCCAATATTTGCATTCAATTTAAAAACAATTCCTTCCTCTTCCATTAGCGCAATTCTTCTGTCTATCACCCATTTTTCTAGTTTAAAATCTGGAATACCATAACGTAATAAACCACCCGGATGGTCGTCTCTTTCAAAAACGGTTACAGTATGACCTGCATAATTGAGTTGCGCAGCTGCAGCCAAACCTGCCGGTCCTGAACCTATGATCGCCACTTTTTTACCTGTTCGGGTTGTTGGTTTATGAGCCCTTACAAATCCTTTTTCAAAAGCTATTTCTATAATGTGTTTTTCTATTTCTTCGATGGCAACGGGTGGTTGATTTATACCCAGCACACAGGCTGATTCGCAAGGAGCAGGGCAAATACGTCCTGTAAATTCAGGGAAGTTATTGGTAGAAGCAAGTATATCATAGGCTTCTTTCCATTGACCATGATAAACTGCATCATTAAATTCAGGTATAACATTACCCAGTGGGCATCCGCTGTGGCAGAAGGGTACACCGCAATCCATACAGCGGCCTGATTGTTGGTTAAGTTTTTCGTCACTGAATTTCTCTACAAATTCAGCGTATCCATTTAATCTGTCTGCTACCGGCTTTTTGGCTGGTAATTCTCTTGTAAATTCTTTGAATCCTGTTGGTTTTCCCATACCCTTAAGGAGATTTTTTGCACAGCAAAACTGTGTATTAAAAAATATTTTTTCTTTTATCCTGATTATACATTATTTCATTTTAAGTTCTCCTTTAAGAGATTTTAATTGAAGTGCTTTTTTATAATCCTTTGGAAAAACTTTTACAAAATGATGCAACTGGTTGTCTAGGTCTTCTAAAATAAATTTGGCAACACTGCTTTCTGTTACTTGCAGGTGTTTTTGAAGCATACCGAAAATTTGATTTTTATCATCAAGATCACAGCTGTCGAGGTCCACCATTTCTGTATTACAGTTTTTCGGGAAAGTATTTTTAACGTCATATATATAGGCAATACCACCACTCATACCTGCGGCAAAGTTTCTTCCTGTATCCCCTAAAATCAATACAGTTCCTCCTGTCATGTATTCGCATCCATGGTCACCAACCCCTTCTACCACTGTATTTGCGCCTGAATTTCTAACAGCAAATCTTTCGCCTGCTTTTCCACGGATATAAGCTTCCCCTGCAGTGGCACCATAAAACGCTACGTTTCCAATGATGATGTTTTCTTCCGGAACAAAGGATGCATTTTTAGAAGGATAGATAATCAATTTTGCGCCACTTAATCCTTTGCCAAAATAATCATTGGCATCACCTTCCAGTTCCAGCGTGATTCCTTTTGTGTTAAAGGCTCCAAAACTTTGCCCTGCAGTTCCATTAAATTTAAAATGAATGGTATCATCTGGTAAACCTGCGGATTTGTATATTTTAGAGATTTCGTTTGACAAGATTGTACCTGTGGTGCGGTCGGTATTTTTGATGTCAAAAGATGCCGTTATTTTTTCTTGTTTCATTAAAGCAGGCTCCGCAGCTTTCAGCAATTTCCAATCCAGTACATCTCCCATATCATGATCCTGTGTTTCGCATTGGTATAGGCGAGTGTATGGAGATGCCGGCTGTTTGTATAAGATAGGCGATAAATCCAGTTTACTGTATTTCCAATGCGTGATGTTTTCTCTCATTTCCAAATGCTGCACCTGACCAATCATTTCGTTTACTGTTCTGTATCCCAGTTCAGCCATAATTTCTCTCAACTCCTGAACGATAAATTTAAAAAAGTTAACCACATGGTCAGGATCTCCCTTAAAACGTTTTCTTAATTCCGGGTCTTGTGTAGCTACACCAACCGGACAGGTATTCATGTGACACTTACGCATCATGATACAACCTTCAACAATCAAAGCTGCGGTTGCGATTCCCCATTCTTCAGCGCCCAATAAAGCTGCAATGGCAATGTCACGACCAGTTTTCATTTGTCCGTCGGCTTGTAGAACAACCCTGCTGCGTAGTTTATTTTTAACCAATGTTTGGTGTGCTTCCGCCAATCCTAATTCCCATGGTAAACCTGCATGGCGAATAGAAGAAACAGGAGAGGCGCCGGTACCACCATCATGGCCTGCTATGAGCACTACATCTGCTTTGGCTTTTGTAACACCTGCAGCAATCGTTCCTACACCTGCTTTGCTCACCAGTTTTACACTGATACGTGCATTTCGGTTGGCATTTTTAAGATCGAATATTAATTGTGCCAGATCTTC
>CANNJE010000142.1 GCA_947504605.1 Chitinophagaceae bacterium | reverse complement strand
TACCGTTCCGCTGTTGATGAATACATCTGTGTTGGCATCGGGTATCTTTCCGCAACTCCAGTTGGCCGGATTTTCCCATGCATTGCTCAGGGAGCCTGTCCAGTAATTTTGCCGGCAATTGCTGGTATATACAGCTATATAGCCCGTTTTATTGGTAGCGCCATCTGAGTGAAATTGAAGGGTCAATGCTCCATCGGTAGCCGTTACGGCCGCCGGTAAACCAATGCCGGTAAAACTGCCGATCAAGGGGGCAGCAGTGGATGTGCCATTGTACAATCTTAGGGAATCATAGCCCTGTTCAAGTTCGAAAGATAAAAAACTAAGCTGCACCGTGCCTGCACCCGGTGGTGCAATGGTAAACGTATAATTCTCTGTGCTATGGTAGTTGCCTGTTGGACCGCCCATATCATACAAAGTATCTGTGCTGGGTACAACTGCACAATTGGATAAATTATTATTTACCAGGTTCCAGCAATCATTGTAACCGGCATCATAACCCAGTCGCCAAACGGCTGCGCCTGCAATGCCCCGTTGTTTAATGAGGTTGTATTTTTTTTGCAGGCTGAAAGTATCATCTATAAATTGTTCATTGGGTATTGCGCTTAGATCCGTAAAACAATGCCATGCATTAAAACTGTTTAATTCCCTGAGTGTATTGTTGTAATAACCACTAATATTATCTCTGAACTGATAATAGGTTTGGGTACTGAGGGTAGCTGCACTACCATCTGCAGGAATCACACATCCATTGGTTGTTCTCCATCGCCTGCCATAATAAGGCATCCCTAATATCACTTTATTTTTAGGAACGATCTTTAACATGTTGTTTAGGTCATTGGAAACACTGCCGTGTCCATTCCCGTCGGCGATTGCTTTTGGAAACTGGTAAGTAGGCGCAACCGGTCCGGGGTAGAATTGTCCGGCCCAGTAATAATCGTATCCCATCAAAATAAAAAGATCTACCGAAGGCAGCAGTCCATTCAAAAGACTTGTACTAGCAGCATAACTTCCCTGCACATCAACACTCAATTCGGAACCGGGTACTGCACTGTGAAGCTGCGCAGACAGGTTGGCCATAAAAGAAGTGAATGGTGCCAGATGAGTAGAGCTGAGTCCTGCACCTTCAAAATCAATATTGATCCCATTTGCATTGGCTGCAATCACTAAATTAATAAGGTTGCTAATTAAGGTGCTTTGTGCGGATGTACTTCCGAAAAATGTAGAGAACTGTGTAGTGCTTTGAAAAAGTGTTACACATAAATTTACATTAGTGCCGTTTGCATGGGCAGTGGTTACGGTGGAGTTGGTGGGGAATGCAGCCATCAATGATGCGTTTATAGCATTGCCTGTGGCAGGGTCGACCTCATACGAAAAATAGGAGAGGTCGGTTAGTAAAGGCCATTGGTAAGATACTGCTGAAGTACCTATTGAATGCCAGCCAAACATACGGCCAACCAATGGGCAGGTAGTTAACCTGTTTGGTTCAGGAGAAGTAATGGGTGCACATTCACCATACCAAGCGCAGCGCAGGCTATCCCATTTTGAGACAGGGTATGCATTCATTGCCTTTTGTTTCTTTACTTCATTGTAGGCTTCTGTAAATTGAAATGTTTGTGCCTGGGCAAAATGAATACTAATAAAAACAAGGACGCAGCTTGCAAGAAATTTCATATGTATTGATATTTTAAAACTGAATATAAATAAATATTCTTAAAAATAGAAAATGCCGAGAGTAAGCATAACCTTGTATAGTTGCTACTGTTAGTGTTTTAGCCATAATTTATTTTGTGGAAATTCCGGTTCGTGAGACAGGAATCGGGGTGGCGGGGTGAAGACAGGAACCGGGGCGTAGGTAAGTAAACCCACTAAACCTACCCCGCAAATGATCAATATCAGTAGAAATAATTTTAAAAATGTTGTAACTTATACTCGAAAGATTCAAACAGGCAGTTGTTTGTAATCACTGCATTGCTGCAGTTTTTTTATGTGAACAGCATTAAAACTACATCATCATGAAGACTGTTTTTTTTGCTGCACTGTTTTTCTCGTTTTATGTTGTAAGTGCACAAAATATCAATATCACTTCTTTTCAACATTCTATCCGCTGGCTTGATGAAGGATCCTTTCCTCCTTATGTTAAAAGTGATCCTGTAAAAGATGCTTTGCTGAATGCAGCGGCATCGGGTCTGAGCAATCATTTCAACAGCATCGTAGTAACAAAGCCATCAACAGTGGAGTATAAAAATATTAAGATGTTTGGGAAACCCGTTATCAAAGAACCTGCGGCATCCTCCCGAGCAGGCGATTTTCAGGTTTCTCTATTTTCATTTCTTACAAGAGCTACTACAGGTATGGATGTATTTTGGATGATGGAAATCATCGTTCACCGGGATGGTAAAGAGGTTTATAAGCATGCAATAAAACATCAGCTCAAAAATTACAATAGTTCGTATAGCTGGTTTACAGAAGATGAATTTATTGATCTGTTTGCTCTGCAGCTAAATGAATTGTTTGAAAACAGGGAAGCGCTTGACCCTGTAATTGTATTGGGCACAAAACCGGCAAACAACGATTCTATTCTTCGTGCAAATTGCGAAAGGTGGAAGGTTGATAAAAACAAAGAACTGCTTGGGTTTGGCAAACCAGCCTTTGGGCCTTACCAAACAATGGAAGCCGGGCAAACCGATTCTGCTGCTATCCTAAAAAAATCAAAGGCAGGTAAAGAAACATCGGTTGAAATTTCAAAAGGTAAAACATGGTTCGACCAAAGTAAAGTCATAGACAAAAACATTACCAAATTCTGTTCACTGGTTCTAAACAGCAGCACAGATACTGCCTTTGTTTTCTTTTCAATTATGACTGCTTCCCGCAAACAAAAACAAACTGCACTGGGGTTTATTTTTAGTGGTAACAATGACAACAAGAGCAGCACTTTATTTTACGACAGGAATCTGATTGGTGAAATTAGTACCGGCATTGATTCTGTACATTGGAATTTTTCTTTGGATCATTATGTAAACGGAGAAATTACTGGAGGAGCTCTTATTAATGAGCAGGATTCCTTCAAGCTTTTTTCAACAAGTCTTGAAGGGTTGAAAAAAGAGATTGTTGTAGCCGATAAAAATGGAGCTTATCTGGCTGCATTGGTAGCGGGTTTATCAACAACAGAAATCTTTTTGCGGAAAGATTTGTCGTCTTCTTCTAGGCAGGCTATTGCAGCATTGTTTGCAGTATTAACCAGTATTAAAAACTTACCGGAATAAATTAGCTGCTTAAACTTTTCTTGCCATTGTGTAAAGTTGCCACTGTTTTGTAATCTGAGCAAGGTTGTAATTCCGTTTCGTGAGTCACGAACCGGGGCGTATGGCATTATCTAGTTGCTACCTTTTGGTCTTTGAACTAAAATTTATTTTGAGGAATTCCGGTTCGTGATGACAGGAACCGGGGCATTGTATTTTGTGGGAATGCGGTTTCGTGAGACAAGGACCGGGGCGTAGTTTAAAAATTGCTTCAACGCTTCATTAGCTTCTGTTGTATCTTTACAATTGATTGTAGAGACTGCCATTCAAAATCCTTTTAATGCCTGTTATGCGAATAAAATATTTTCTTACCAGCATGCTGTTTACTTTTTTAAGTACAGCTTTTCTAGCTGCACAAAATTTTACCTCTTCTAATTTACCTATTGTAGTGATTAATACCAATGGCGGTACCATTGTGGATGATCCTAAAATTATGGCAGATATGGGCATCATTTATAATGGTGTAGGCGTTAGAAATAATACCAGCGATCCTTTGAATCATTTTAGTGGAAAAGTAGGTATTGAGTTTCGGGGAAAATCTTCTCAGCAATTTCCTATGAAAAGTTTTGCAATAGAACTGTGGGATGTCAACGGTGCTTCGGTTAATAAAAGTCTTTTGGGGATGCCATCTGAAAGTGATTGGATATTATACGCACCCTATACCGATAAAACCTTGATGCGTAATGTGCTTACTTATGCCCTTAGCAATGAAATGGGACACTGGGCTTCGCATACCCGATATGTGGAAGTATTGCTTAATAATAATTATATCGGTGTATATGTGTTGATGGAAAAAATTAAAAGAGGATCGGGTAGGGTGGATATTCCCAAACTAAAACCCGTAGATATCAGCGGTGATGCATTAACAGGTGGCTATATTTTTAAATTAGATAAAGCCGATCCCGGTGATGATGGCTGGAACTCGAAAATATTGCCTTATCATCCCGGCAATGCACAGCAGATTCGTTTTTTGTATGACTACCCCAAAGCTGCAGATATCGTTCAACCACAAAAAACATATTTGCAAGCTTATACAGATAGTTTTGAAACGGCTTTAAACAGTGTTTCTTTTACCGACACAGCTATCGGGTATAGAAAATTTGCTGATGTAAATTCATTTATTGATTATTTTATTAGCAATGAACTGAGTCGTAATGTAGATGGCTACCGGCTGAGCAGTTATTTTTATAAGGATAAAAAAAGTAAGGGTGGCAAAATAATAGCTGGTCCGGTTTGGGATTATGATTTGGGCTATCGGAATGCTAATTATTGCGAAGGCAGTACCCTAAGCGGTTGGAGCTACCAGTTTAATAATGTTTGTAACAATGATACCTGGCTTGTACCTTTTTGGTGGGAGCGTTTGATGCAGGATCAGGGTTTTAAGTCATCTCTTTATTGCCGGTGGAAACAATTGAGGCAAACCAGTTTAAGCAATGAACATATTAATTTTATCATCGACTCTGTAAATAATTTACTGGTTGAAGCACAGCAGCGACATTTTCTACGTTGGCCTATATTGGGACAATATGTATGGCCCAATATGCAACCCATTCCTGCTACTTATGCAGCAGAAATAACCACTTTAAAACAATGGCTTGCAGGCAGGATAGACTGGATAGATAACAATATCATTGCCACCGGCTCCTGCTTTAGTTGGCCTGCAGAAACAAAGGGCAGTTTGCTGGTTAAGCTCTATCCCAATCCTTTTAAGAATGATCTTCACTTGCAAGTGAGGTCTCAAAAAGAGCAGTTTGTGCATTTGCAAATAACCAATGCGATGGGACAGGTTGTTTACCAAAAAACAATCCCTCTTTTAACCGGTTCGAATGATCTCAGTAATTTGCCTTTTAGTATATGGTCTCCGGGATGGTATCATTTTTACTTTAGCAATCAGGCGGGTGAAAAAATTACGGAGACATTATTAAGGTTGTAATAGTTAGCAATCATCGTTTTGGTTTGCTGCAGGCTTGGTTGGGGCAAACGCAATAATAAATAACAAATATACCATGCTTTTCTTTTTTACATACGGCATAGAAAAAACGCCCATCGATATGGCTGATTTTATGGTTAAATGTCCATCCTGCGAAACCGATCAATGGGCAGAGATCATGTTGTACAGTGTTTATTCGCATGTATATTATATTCCTCTTTTTCCGCATGAAAAGGATGCGATGGTTGTTTGTAAAAAATGTGGTTTAAGAAGGTATGCTGTTCCGTTTAATGCAAAACTAATTAGCAACTATGCCGAAGTAAAACAGCTGTATCGTCATAAATGGTTTACCTATATAGGTGCTGCTATCATTGCATTACCATTTGTACTTTGGATCATTTTAGCCGCTCTGGGTTATTGATGTTCTTTGCCGCCATAGAAATCCGGGGCGGATAATTTTTTATTTTATGGAACAAGGGTAACTTTGGCGACGGCCAGTAATACAGTTTACCAGAGGCGCTACGCTTGCCTTTGATAACAGCTTCAACGCATTGAAGCTTGAATTCAGAAGTGCACTTATTAGTTTTATTCATAAAAATGCCCCCATTAAGTGTCTAACTTTTTGGGGGCAGTCTAATAATTGCAGGGCTTTTAAAAAAAGACATTATTTTTTTACCGGATAATGCTGGATCTTTTCATCCAATACTATTAGTTTTCCGTTTTGCATTTTGCAATCATCAATAATGTTTAGTGAATCTGTTTTTCCTTTATCATCTTTCCATACTTGTTTGTACCAAAGGGTTACCCACTCTTCTTTTTTATCGGCTGATATAACCGATTCGTAATCGTACATGGTAATGCTGAGGTCTTTAAACATGGGGCGTACGCTTTTAAAAAAATTAACTGCACTGTCGCGGTTAAGTTTTGCGTAGTAATAATCCAAGCGGATCTCTACAGAATCGCCCAAGGTGGCGGCAAAAGCTACAAAATCATTGTCCTGAAATGTTTTAAGGGAATTCATAGCGGCTGCAGCATTTTCGGTGCTGCCTATCTGCCAGTTTTGGTAGGGGTTGTACAGTTTGTAAGGAAGTACTACTTCGGAGCCGGGCTTTGCTGCAACAGTGGCAGGGTCGGAACTGCTGTTGGTTGTTTTTGGATTGTTGCAACTGGCCATAAAAATAGTCAGGCAGATCATTACAATTGTTTGTTTCATAAAAAATAAGTTTTGTTTAAATGATTTAAAAAAAATGCCTTTTAGGGTACTTGCTTCGATAACAGGGTCTGTTATGGTTGCTGCTAATAAGATATGGTAAATAAAATGTAAATGCAAGTTTTGGGCGGATTAATAGATACCGTTGTTGGTACGCAAGGGGTTTAGGGGGTTTCAGTTATTTAAGGATCCAGGCGTTTAAAATGTTTTCCGGTTTGATAGGGTCATCCGTTTAGCATTGTTCCATTTTATCAGCGTTTTATATAGATAATGAGGAAAACAACAGAAAAAATGAGGAAAATACTCC
>CANNJE010000141.1 GCA_947504605.1 Chitinophagaceae bacterium | reverse complement strand
TTTGCAGCTGTAGTAGTTACTGAATAACTTCCGGCATTTGTTACATTGGCTGTTATCGCAACTGTATTCGTAGCTGTAAGCGCTGTTCCTGCAGCATAAGTACCACTTACTAAAGCTGCTGTACAAACACCCGGAGACCCCTGTAAAGTGTAAACTGCAGGAGCTGGTGCAGCTGTATAGGTTACAGAAAATGAACAGGTACTAGCATTACCGGTTGAAGGATAATTAAAACTTCCCTGTGCCAGAGGTGTTCCTGTAGCTGTTAATGTAACTTGTTGTGTTCCTATAGATGCAAAACTACCTGAACCGGAAAAAGTAACCCCATTAACTGCAGTTGTAGTAATAGAATAAGAACCAATGGTTGTAACATTTACGTCGAACTTTGCGGTATTGGTAGCAGTAGTAGCTACCGCCGTTTGGTAAGTACCAGTTAAAGTAACACCAGTACAATTGGATGGCGCCCCTCCTAATGTATATACCGCTGCAGTTCCACCGGCAGGCAATACTGGAATAATAAATGTACAGGTACCGTTTATATTTCCTGCAGTAATTACAATCGCCCCTGATGTTGTAGGAATACCGGAACCATTTAAAGTTACCGTTTGTAATCCTAGAGAACTAAAGTTTCCTACGGATACAAAGAACATCCCATTGGTAGATACTGCACCAAGCGTATATACTCCTAAAGCAGTAACATTTACACTAACTGTTAAAGTATTGGAACTATTTAATACAACATTCTGAGTATAGGTTCCTGCAACAGTAGCACCGGTGCAAATACCTGGCGAACCTCCCAAAGTAAAAACTGCTATATTCGTGCCTGCACTTACTACTGTTACATCAATATAACATTCACTTCCGCTAAAACTAATAACAAAATTATTTGTTCCTGCATTCAGCGGTTTGCCATTTCCTGACAATCGAACCGTGTGTAAACCCGGTGTGGCAATACTGCCCGTTCCTCTAAAATAATACCCATTCAACGTGTCTGATGAAATGATATACGAACCTGCTACCGTTAAATTTATCTGAACATCAATAAAGTTTCCTGACCCCAAAGTTGAATCAACTTTATAAATGCCATTTACAGAACTTGGAAGACAATCGCCAAATGTATCTGCCTTTAATGTTCCCGTTGCTGGTAAAGCACCATCTTCGAGGCTATATTCTTTTTCACACGAAGTCATGAAAAATATTACAGCAACAAAAAGTAAAAAGTTTTTAATAAATTTCATACTTTAAGAATAAAAATGATCAATTATGATATCTGGTTGGTATCGTCTACTACAGTTTCAGTCTCGACAGTATTGTGAATTTCTTCAATTTTATGACCAAAAAACCTTCGTTGAAATACTAAAATAGTTAATACACCTGTTGTGATTGACGCGTCTGCTATATTGAAAATTGGACTAAAGAATACAAAATAATCTCCTCCCCAAACAGGTAACCATGAAGGAAAATGCCCTCTGATTACTGGAAAGTAAAGCATATCAACTACATTGCCATGAAGGAAAGAAGAATAACCGTTTTTAGAAAATGTTGCTATCCCATCATAATCTACATAGTTGTTTAATTGTGCATCAAACAACATTCCTTTATCGAAAATCATACCATAAAAGCAGGAGTCAATAAGGTTGCCAAGTGCACCTGCATAAATTAATGCAGCACAAATGATAAAGCCTTTCCCATATCCCCTTTTGATAATGCTTCCAAGATACCAAGTTCCAAATACCACTGCGCCAAGTCTAAAAATGGTTAAAGTCATTTTACCCCAATCACCGCCAAACTTCCATCCATATGCCATCCCTGGATTTTCAACAAAATAAAGTTGAAACCATCTTCCAGATATCAGTTTGAAATCCTGTAATTGAAAGTTAGTTTTAATGTAGATCTTCAAAGCCTGGTCTGCAATAACAACAAGGGCAATGATAATGATTAGGTGTCTTGATTTCATAATTATGCTGACAAAGATAAGTTTTATGATTTAATGCTATTAATGTTTAGGATGTTAAAGTAATGTTTGAAAAACAGATGCGAATTAGGATTTTAATACATTTTTTCGGGATAAAATATACTAATCAAGAAACGTTTATTTCAAACAAAATCAACGACAACCTCTACTCTTCAAAATATATTCTCCTTACTCGCTGGGAAATACTGGTTAAAATTTCATATTCAATCGTATGGGCCCAATTGGCTAGGCTGCTTACCGGAAGTGCTGCTCCAAAAACAATTACTTCATCTTCCTCCTCGGCTTTTATACCCGTAATATCAAGCATGGTCATATCCATACATATTCTGCCAATTACTGGGGCTGGCTGTCCGTTTACCAACATAAATCCCACCCCATTGCTCAATATTCTTGGATATCCGTCGGCATAACCAATTCTAACTGTAGCAATTTTTTTATTTTCCTCAGCAATTGCACTTCGGCTATAACCTATACTCTCTCCTTTTTCAATGTGTTTTATTTGAGAAATAGTTGTTTTAAGTGTAGTTACATTTTTTAATTGCTGCTGCATCATTGCATCCGAATCCACACCATACATTCCTATTCCTAATCTCACCATATCTAACTGTAAATCGGGATGTTTATGAATAGCAGATGTATTGGCAATATGGCTTATAAAATCATACCCAATTGCTGCTCTAATATTAAACACTGCATTAGCAAGCAAAGCAGCTTGCTGTTTTGTAAAACCATCATGCTGTTTATCTCCCCCTCCAGCAAGGTGAGAAAATACCGACTGAACTTTAAAACATTCCGTTTGACTAAGCAATTCACACAATTGTTGTAGCTGATTTTCCTCAAATCCCAATCGATGCATACCTGTATCGATTTTAATATGAACGGGATAACCTGTAATGTTTTGTAACCTCAGATAATTTTCAAACGCTCCTAAAATTTTAAACGAATACAACTCAGGTTCCAGTTCATACCGGATCATGTTATCAAAACCTGCCTCTTCCGTATTCATAACCATTATTGGTAAACGAATACCTGCTTTACGAAGTTCCACCCCTTCATCTGCATAAGCCACTGCCAGATAATCTACTCCGGCATGTTGCAACAAACTGGCAATTTCGAAACTGCCGCTACCATAACTAAATGCTTTTACCATACACATCAACTTAACAGATTTATTAAGCTGTTGCCGGTAAATTTTTATATTGTGCCTCAATGCATTCAAATCAATCTCTAATACTGTTTGATGCATTTTCTGTTCTAAAAAACTACTAATTTTTTCAAACTGAAAAACTCTTGCCCCTTTAAGCAAAATAGTCTCATCGGAAAATTGAAAAGAAGACAAATTATTTAAAAACGCTTCAGTAGAAGCAAAAAAATAACTATTATCTAATTGAGAAAAGTCTGCTGCAAATTTTAATATTTTTGGACCTATACCAATAAATCGATATAATTTTTTCTGTTGAAGCATTGCTGCAATATTCTTATAAAGCACTTCCTCTTTCTGACCCGATTGAAGGAGATCGCTGAGAATCAAGGTCCGTTTATTATGTTGTTGCTGTTGTTCCAGAAAATCTAGTGCAATACCAAGCGAATTAATATCGGCACTATAACTGTCATTTATAATTGAACAACCATTTATGCCCTGCTTTAGCTCCAGCCTCATTTCTAGAGGACGGAGTAATAGAAGGCGCTCTGCAATGTGAGAAGAAGGGATTTTAAAATAAAGTAAAACTGCAATGCAGGTAATTGCATTATGTACAGAAGCCTCATCTGTAAAAGGCACCAGAAAATCTTCCTCCTTGTTGTTAAACCTGCAGGAAATTTCACTAAAGCCATTCTTTACTACAATATTAGAAATACGTAAAAAACCATCTTTTTCTCGACTCCAAGTATAAAGCTGTATTGAAGGATTAATCGTTTTTTTAAATGATTCTACAGCCTCGTCCAATTCTTTTTCATCTGCACAATAAACAAGTACTTTACTCTTAGAAAAAAGTTTAAGTTTTTCTTTTATTTTTTGATCTCTACTTTCAAAGCCTTCCGCATGAGCATCTCCCAAAAATGTAAACACCCCAATTTCAGGATTTATTATTGGCGCTAACTTTTCCATTTCTCTCAGAGTAGAAATACCTGCTTCAAAAATTGCCAGTTCATGATTGGCATTCATTTGCCACACAGACAATGGCACTCCTACCTGTGAGTTATAACTTTTAGGACTCCTTATAATATCATAGTTGTAATTAAGCAACTGAAAAAGCCATTCTTTAAGAATCGTTTTTCCATTACTGCCTGTAATACCAATTACAGGATAATTAAATTTATTGCGATGTACTGTTGCAATTGTTTGTAACGCAACCAATGTATTGGCTACATAAATTAAGTTGGCAGAGGGATAAAGAGACCTGTCTATTTTTTCACTTACCACAAAATTGCGTACTCCCTTATTGTATAATTCAGAAATATAACGATGCCCATCATTATATTCGCTCTTTAATGCAAAGAACAATGAAGTTTCAGGAAAATTTATTTTCCTACTATCTATAACAAGTTGATCGATGATTGCTGCATTTTCAAATGCGCTTTCATGACCGATTAGCTTATTGATATCATTAATGGTATAATTCAAATTAATTGATTGTAGTTACTTAATGAGCCTGATCATCATCAGTTGCGATTTCTACAACTGATTTTTCAGTTGTTGTTTTATCAATAAAAATTGAATACATCACAGAAGCAGTAAGACAAATCAAAATAAAACCAAGAGAAATAAACACCTGTGTATTTTTATCTATCCATTGATTAATCCAGTGTTCTCCCAACATTTTAATACCAATAAAAATTAAGACAACCGCAATACCCTGAGGCAGGTATTCAAACTTATTTACTGCGCCCCTAAGCAGGAAAAATAAAGATCGAAGTCCTAATACTGCAAATATATTTGAGGTGTAAATTACCAGGCGAGCTGTATGTTCATACCCCGGTGTCTTGGTATCAACAATACCCATCACAGCAGGAATAGAATCTAAAGCAAAAACCAAATCAATAGCCGCAAGCATCATTACAACCACAAACAAAGTAGTATACATTTTTTTACCATTCTCTATAATGGTAAACTTGCCATTGCCATCATGCGGAACCAGCGGTAAAATCTTTTTCATGAATTTATACACCTTGCTTTGCTGCGGATCAAACTCGTCGTCTTCATCATTGGCAATAAACATTTTATAACCGGTATAGACCAGAAAAACACCAAACACATATAAAAGCCAATGAAATTTTTCTACCAGCGCTACGCCTACTGTAATAAAAATAATTCTGAACACAATTGCCATCAATATTCCAATAAGTAATACACGCCCATAATTCTTTTCTTTTACACTAAATGCACTAAAAATTAGAATAAATACAAAAATATTATCGATGCTAAGGCTCCACTCCATTAGGTAAGCACTTAAATATTCCAATGCCGGTTTTTGTCCTTCTTCGATCCACAAAAAAACACAAAAGGCTAAGGCAAGCCCCACCCAAAAAAATGTTTGGTACAATGCCTGCTTAATAGTTACTTTCTGGTCCTTCTTACTCATAAGACCAAGGTCGAATATGAGGGACAATAAAATAACGATACTAAAAACTATATAAATCAACTGAGTGTGCATAAAACCTTATTTAGAATATTTTCTTTTTCTTAACCATTGAAAAATAAAGGCAAATAGCATCACCAACAATACAGGTAAGGCTATATTAATCATTTGCCAGAAAGTTTTTTCCTCAGCAACTTTTTTTGTATCAAGAAGGCGTACAACATAATCCTTGCTTTTAGCTTCACTTAGGCTATTTTCATTGATCAGATATTCCAAACAATTTTGCAAAAATTCTTTATTAGCAAATGGAAATTCCCGTTGTGTACCATAAGTGTATGGATTCATTCCCATTGGAATTGGCTGATTGCCTTTTACTACAGAATTTAAAACAATGTCTCCATCTGCAACAAGGATCATCTTATTGTCTGCCAAACACTGAGGCAAAAATTGTCCACCATATGCTTCTATAGAATCCCTCATAGCCTGCGAACTACGGTTAGCAAAAAGAGAAGTGAATTTTCCTTCAAGCAATACTGCCACAGGAATATTGGCAGTTTTAAATTTTTCATTCTCTGCTGCAGCTACATTTTCCTTGCCGCTAATCAATGCAGGTGTTGCAATTTTTCTTGCGTTGGCTGAAGTACTTAATAGAATTGTTTTTTGAATACCTTCCGCATCTACGGTATCAATAGAATTTACAAACCTACCTGCTACGAATCCTAAATTTTTATTTATGGGATGATTTGATTTTGACTCCAGGACTGGAAAATAATTCCAGGGTAGCAATTCAAATTGACCATTTCCATTTACATCAAACGGAAGATAATCACATTGCAAATCCATTATTAAATCTGCATTAATACGGGCACCATATTTAAATACAAGATCATTTAATTGCAAGCCACGGTCGTATGCTATTACTTCATTTTTTATTTGAAGGCTATCCATTTCAGCATTTAACCTATCTGCAAACATCAAAATTTTACCTCCATTCATTACATACTGATCCAATTTTAATTTTGCTTCCTCCCTAAAAGGCTGAGTGGGTTTTACCATTAATAAAACTTTAAAATCGATCGGAATAAATGGCTGCTTATTAATATTGATGAGCGATAAATGATAATCGATATTCAGATTATTTTCTACAAGATCATAAATACTATAGTCCATTGGTTCACCATTACTATTGGTATAGCCTATACTTATTTTTTCTTTTTGGGT
>CANNJE010000140.1 GCA_947504605.1 Chitinophagaceae bacterium | reverse complement strand
CTCGTAAGCATATTGCTTCTTAAACCAATCAAACCTCTTGAAGGAATGTCAAATTCAAGATGCTGCATTTCGCCCTTGGTTTCCATCACCAGCATTTCGCCCTTTTTCTGTGTAACAAGGTCAATTACTTTTCCGCTAAATTCAGCTGGCACATCTACTACTAATAACTCAAAAGGCTCATGTTTTGAACCATTTATTTGTTTTACTAAAACTTGTGGCTGACCAATAGTTAATTCAAACCCTTCTCTGCGCATGGTTTCAATTAAGATACCCAAATGCAAAATACCACGTCCAAATACATTAAAACTATCTGCACTGTCACTATCTTCTACACGAAGTGCAAGGTTTTTTTCTGTTTCCTTTATCAGGCGATCACGCAAGTGACGGCTGGTAACAAACTTCCCTTCTTTACCAAAGAAGGGTGAGTTGTTGATACCGAACAACATACTCATCGTTGGTTCATCGACACTAATAACAGGCAATGCTTCTGGATTATCAACATCAGCAATGGTATCACCAATATTAAAACTTTCCAGGCCTACAATAGCACAAATATCTCCTGCAAAAACTTCTGTTACTTTCTTTTTGCCCATTCCCTCAAACACATACAGTTCCTTTATCTTCATTTTTTTATTACTGCCATCTGCTTGTAATAAAGCGATCTGCTGGTTTTCTTTAATGCTACCACGAGCAACTTTACCAACTGCAATCCTTCCTAAGAATGAAGAATAATCCAGTGAAGTAATTTGCATTTGCGAAGAACCTTCATTTACTTTAGGTTCAGGC
This sequence comes from Chitinophagaceae bacterium, assembly GCA_947504605.1. Lineage (GTDB taxonomy): Bacteria > Bacteroidota > Bacteroidia > Chitinophagales > Chitinophagaceae > Ferruginibacter. Next base: position 6,232 of record CANNJE010000140.1, on the reverse strand, counting down.
ACATGCTCCAGAATCGCATCCATTAATGGAAAAATATTATCTGTTTCAGCTATAGTCGTATTCATCCAGCCATTCTTGCTGCTACCATAAATAGTAGGAAAATCCAATTGCTCTTCAGTAGCATCCAGGTTAAAGAATAATTCAAAAACTGCATCATGCACTTCATCTGGGCGACAGTTTGGTTTATCTACTTTATTGATAACTACAATAGGGTGAAGGCCAAGAGCTAGCGCTTTTTGTAATACAAAACGTGTTTGCGGCATTGGTCCTTCAAATGCATCCACCAATAAAAGAACACCATCAGCCATTTTTAATACCCTTTCTACCTCTCCGCCAAAGTCACTGTGGCCAGGGGTGTCAATTACATTTACTTTTATGCCTTTATAATTAACTGAAATGTTTTTACTGAAGATGGTTATACCACGTTCTCTTTCCAGGTCATTACTGTCCATGATGAGTTCACCAGTTTCCTGGTTGTCTCTAAAAACTTGAGTTGCGTGTAAAATCTTGTCAACCAATGTTGTTTTGCCATGATCTACGTGAGCGATAATGGCGATGTTGCGAATATTCATTATTTAAGCTTTTAGCAATTTTCTATGAGTCTCAACCGTTTGCAATACGCTAAAGGTTAAAAACTTACAGATAAGCGCTGTTTTTTGAGGCGCAAAGGTAATCTTTAATTGCCGGATGGCAAGGCTGTTTTTAAATTAATCATTAAACGATAATGTTAAATAAATTTAGCAACTGTTTTAACTATAAATAGGTTGAATTGTATTTTATTTGAATAAGATTGAAAAATAACCCGAAATGACTTATCCCGAAAAAAAACTACCGGCGCTTGCCTTTTGCATATTTATGGATTCGATAGGGTACGCCAGTTTTCTTTTACCAGCGTTGGGTGAATTTTCAGACTTGGTTTGGGCACCATTATCCGGATTTATATTTTATTATTCATTTGCTGGCAAAATGGGTGTTTGGGGAGGGGGATTTAACTTTTTAGAGGAAATTCTGCCTTTTACTGATTTTATTCCAACATTTACAATTGCCTGGTTTATAAAATCAAGGGCAATAGAAAAGAGCAGCATAATAAAGTCGTTGTGACTATTGATTGATTCCTTGTAAATTCATTTTATAAAGAAGGCTATATTTTTTTACCATTTTTTTTTGATTGCATCTTACTATATTTAAAATCTAAAACAACCTACTTCATGAATAAATTACTATGTCTTTTTGCATTTATTGCTGCAAGTTCTCAAATAAGTGCCCAAACCGGTTTTACGGCATTAAAAATTATCCCGGAATACCCAAAGCAAAGCAGCAAGCTAAGTTTTGAATACAATAAAAATTATTCTTCCCTTATCAAGCAGCCAACTTTAAATGTTGTTGTTTACCAGTTTACAGAAAAAGGGATAAAAGTCTTAGAACCAGTTATTACAAAAAAAGGGACTATTTATTCAGGTTCCATCATACTTGACAGCAATACCAATTGTATTGCTTTTGGTTTTTCTTCAGGCGAAGAAAAAGACATGAATGGCAGCAAAGGGTATATTCTACCTGTATATAATAAAAACAACCAGCCCGTAGACGGTTATTATGTTTGGGCAAGCACCCTGCATAATGGATATGGAGAGTATTTATTTGGTTTGCCAAATGATGCAGATAAAGGCTTGGCTGTTTTAGATGAAGGTTTAAAACAAAATCCTTTACTAAAAAATAATATTGGCTTTTTTAGTAGCTATCTGAACGCTTTAAGTAGAGCTAAGAAAAAAGAAGCTGCCCCTTTTATAGCAAAAGAAATGGAGGATTTTGAAGTTAAGGGTAATTTAAACGAGGCTGGCTACAATACCCTTATTCAATGGTATAACAGAGATAAAAGAAAGGCCAAAGCAGATAGTCTAACATTAGCGATGAAAGCGGCTTTCCCTGAAGGCGACTGGAAAAAAAATGAAGCGGGAACTAATTTTAATAAAGAAAAAGACCTTGCCAAAAAAGCTATTCTGTTCCAGGAATATGTTGCAAAATACCCTACAACAGAAGCTAATAAATTTATTGTAGAAAATTTTAAATCCCAAATGGCACTTGCATATGGCAAAGCCAAAGATTTTAAATCCTATTATGAGTGGAGCAAAGAATTACCTAAAGGAACAGTTGCTCGTAATAATAATAGCCTTGCATGGGCTATGGCTGAAGCAGATGAAAACCTTGAGGAAGCAAAAAAGATGGCTGCTGAAGCAACCAGTTATACCAAAAGCGAAATGCTGAATCCAACAGAAAAAAAACCTGATGGAAGCACTACTAAACAATGGGAAGATCAACGCAAATCATCATATGGTATGTTTGGGGATACCTATGCTTTTATATTATACAAACTAGGAGATTATAAAACAGCCTATCCCATTGCCAAAGAGGCCGCAACCATCAACAAATTTAAAGATGCTGAATACAATGAACGCTATGCAATGTTGGCAGAGAAGGCGATTCCAACAGCGGAGGCAAAAAAATTAATCGAACAATTTGTAAAAGATGGTGTTGCTACTGCAAAAACCAAAGAAGCGCTTAAAAATGTGTACATAAAAGAAAAAAGCAGTGATAATGGCTTTGATGCCTATTTATCAGAACTTGAAGCAGATGCAAAAAATAAAAAAAGAGAGGAAATCGCAAAAAGTATTTTAAATGAGGTTTCTCCGAAATTTAGTTTGAAAGATTTTGAAGGGAAAACTGTAAGCCTGGATGATTTGAAAGGAAAAGTAGTTGTTGTTGATTTTTGGGCTACCTGGTGCGGACCTTGTATTGCTTCTATGCCCGCCATGAATAAAACACTGGCAAAATATAAAGACAATGAAAACGTAATGTTTTTATTTGTAGACACTTGGGAAACTGTTGAGAACAAATTGCAGAATGCAAAAGATTTTATGACTAAGAAAAGTTATCCTTTTTATGTACTTATGGATAACGATGATAAAATGGTGGCCGATTTTAAGGTAAGTGGCATTCCTACCAAATTTGTTATAGATAAGGAAGGAAAAATTCGCTTTAAATCTGTTGGATTTGGTGGAAATGATGATGCTTTGGTGGATGAATTAACAACAATGATTGAATTAGCCGGCAAGTAATACCATTAATTTATTTTAATTTTACAAGGCTCAGTTTCTGAGCCTTTTGTTTTTTTGTAAACTGAAAAATGTCATTTAAGCTAAACTCATCGTACTCACCGGCCGGAGATCAACCCAATGCCATTATTCAACTAACAGAGGGTATTAATTCCGGAGAACAATACCAAACCTTGTTGGGAGTAACCGGCAGTGGTAAGACTTTTACCATGGCCAATGTGATTCAAAATGTACAAAGGCCCACATTGGTGATAACACATAATAAAACGCTGGTAGCTCAGTTGTATGGCGAGTTTAAGCAATTCTTTCCGGATAATGCAGTGGGCTATTTTGTATCTTATTACGATTATTACCAGCCGGAAGCATATATTCCTACCAGCAATACCTACATAGAAAAAGACCTTAGCATTAATGAGGAATTGGATAAACTCCGCTTGCAGGCCACTGCACAACTATTAAGTGGACGCAGGGACATTATTGTAGTAGCCAGTGTGAGTTGTATTTATGGTATGGGGAATCCCACAGAATATGAAAACAGCATCATCCGTATTCAAAAGGGGCAGATAATTTCCAGGCAAGGATTTTTACATGCGCTTGTCAATTCTTTGTATCACCGAAGTCAGGGAGATTTTACAAGAGGTACTTTTAGAGTCAAAGGAGATACTGTTGATATTAATTTGCCTTATGTAGATTTTGGCTATCGCATCAGTTTTTTTGGTGATGAGATTGAAAGCATCGAAACCTTAGAATTGTCTTCAGGAAAACGTATCAGTAGTGTAGAAAATGCGGCTATCTTTCCAGCCAACCTCTATATTGCACCAAAGGATATGTTGGCAGAAGTGATTAATGAAATACAGGATGAGACAGCTGCACAGGTAGAATACTTTAAACAATCCGGAAAATATATAGAAGCCCAACGCATTGGAGAAAGAGTGAATTACGATCTGGAAATGATTCGTGAATTGGGATATTGTAATGGTATTGAAAACTATTCTCGTTTTTTTGACCGTAGAAAACCAGGCACAAGGCCGTTCTGTTTATTAGATTATTTTCCAAAAGATTATTTAACCATTATTGATGAAAGCCATCAAACCATTCCGCAAATCAGTGGTATGTATGGTGGTGACCGTAGCAGAAAAATGGTACTGGTGGATTATGGATTCCGACTGCCTTCGGCAATGGATAACCGACCACAAAATTTTCATGAATTTGAAAACCTGACGAATCAAATGGTTTTTGTTTCGGCAACTCCGGGAGATTACGAACTAGATAAGTGCGGTGGTGTAGTGGTAGAACAGGTGGTAAGGCCAACTGGTTTGCTGGATCCTCCAATTGAAGTTCGCCCTTCCGTTAACCAGATTGATGATCTGCTGGAAGAAATAGACAAACGAATTATAAAAGGAGACCGGGTATTGGTAACAACACTTACCAAACGTATGGCAGAAGAAATGAATAAATACCTGCACCGTATTAACATAAAAAGTAAATACATCCATAGTGAAGTTGATACGCTGGAAAGGGTGGAAATTTTAAGAGAGCTGCGTTTAGGTGTAATAGATGTATTGGTAGGGGTGAACCTCCTAAGGGAAGGATTGGATTTGCCCGAAGTTTCGCTGGTAGCGATTCTAGATGCTGATAAAGAAGGATTTTTACGGAATGAAAGAAGTCTTACTCAAACTGCAGGAAGGGCTGCTCGTAATGTTGATGGTCTTGTAATTTTTTATGCAGATAAGATGACAGACAGTATGCAAAAAACCATTGATGAAACTTTGCGAAGAAGAGAAAAACAGGTTGAATACAATACCAAACATGGTATTACTCCAAAAACAATCATCAAAACAAAAGAACAGGTATTTGCCCAGGGTAGTGTGCTGGATGTAAAAGGTTATGACCCCAGTAACCCATATTCTGTGGGACCTGACGAAGAACTCGTACCTATTGCTGCTGAAGATCAGGAAATATATAAGACCATTCCTCAGATAGAGAAAGCCATTGGCAAAACTAAAAAGGAAATGGAAAAAGCAGCCAGAGATCTTGACTTTATGGAAGCTGCCAGACTAAGGGATGAGATGTTTAAGCTGCAAAAGGAACTGGAAGAGATGAAGAAATGAGTTCCACATAATAACATAATCCCTTTGATAGTGCGTATTTTTGCATAAATGACGGGGCGGCATGATTCTTCACTTTCACAGAAATATTTCTAAATACTTGCTTTTACTATTTACCTCTTTAATTTGGGTAAATTTTTCATACGCACAACCCTGCGCAGGCAGCATTTCCACTTTTCCCTACAATGAAGGTTTTGAAACAACCGATGGTAACTGGACAACCGGCGGCACCGTTTCGGACTGGGCCTGGGGTACACCCTCAAAACCGGTGATTAATGCTGCAGGTGGCGGCAACAAAAGCTGGATTGTTGGTGGCTTAACTGGCTCATCATATAATAATGGAGAGAACTCCTGGTTAATGAGCCCATGTTTTGATTTTTCCGGCCTGCTTTATCCACAAATCAGTTTTAAAATATTCTGGGAAACAGAAAGAAGATTTGATGGCGCCTCATTTCAGTATTCAATTGACGGTGGCGCTAACTGGACTTTTCTTGGTACAATCAATTCTAACAGTAACTGTGAAGGAGAAAACTGGTTTAATGCAACCGGAATTACATACTTAAATAATGCACCCGGTGGCTGGTCGGGCAATATTCAGCCTAATAATGGCAGTTGCCTTGGTGGCAGCGGAAGTGGCAGCTGGCTAGCTGCAAAGCATTCCCTATCGATGATAGCCGGACAATCCAATGTACGTTTTCGTTTTACTTTTGGTGCAGGCACTACCTGCAATGCTTATGATGGTTTTGCTATAGACGAAATTAAAATTGCAGAAGCGCCAGCCAATAACGGATCTTTTACCACTTCTTGCATCAGCGATAAAGAAATTAATTTTGTAAGTACTGCAGCATGTGCCAGCTCCTTTGCTTGGAATTTTGGCGACCCTGCATCTGGAATAAGTAATACATCCACTATTGGTAATACAAGTCATATTTATTCTACGCCTGACACATACAATGTTACACTAATAACAACTTTTGTAATAGGCCCTCCTGTTACAACCAATAAAGAGGTTGT
>CANNJE010000139.1 GCA_947504605.1 Chitinophagaceae bacterium | reverse complement strand
GTTCTACTACCACTCCGGTGCGCTGGCTATATCCAAGGCGTGTTTGGTAAGTTTCTTCTTTGGTAAGATGTCCTTTTTCTTCTAATTCTTTAATGATCTTTTTGCGGGCTGCAAAACGGTCTTCCCCAATATATATTTGAGCAGCTTCGCTTAAAGTACCATCTGCATTTAAAGTGTCAATAACTTCCAGTGTATGTTTTAAACCGAGATTATAATCATTGATATCATGTGCCGGGGTTACTTTCAAAGCACCTGTACCAAATGCAGGATCTACATATTCATCAAAAATGATGGGAATTCTTCGGTTGATTAATGGTACTAGTGCAAAAGCTCCTTTTAAATTCGTGTAGCGATCATCGTTAGGGTTCATGCAGATGGCACTGTCGCCCATAATGGTTTCCGGCCTTTGCGTAGCAATGCTGATAAAATCCTGTGTAGGTTCGCCCTGTTCGTTGCACAGATAATATTTAAGATGATATAGTTTTCCTTCCAGGTCTTTGTATTCTACTTCTTCATCGCTTAGGGCTGTTTTGGCTGCTACGTCCCAGTTGATCATTCTTGCGCCACGGTAAATTAAACCTTTGCCATAGAGATCAACGAATACTTTTAAAACGGCCTGGTAGTAATGGTCGTCCATGGTAAAAGTGGTCCGGTTCCAATCCACACTGCAACCCAGGCGTTCAATCTGATTATAGATGATACCGCCATATTTTTCTTTCCATTCGAATGCATATTTCAAAAATTCTTCTCTGCTCAGGCTGTTTTTATCAATGCCTTTTTCTTTGAGCATCTGCACCACTTTGGCTTCTGTGGCAATAGAAGCATGGTCGCTTCCGGGAACCCAGCATGCATTAAAACCACTCATACGGGCTTTGCGAACAAGAATATCCTGCACAGTTTCATTCAGCGTATGCCCCATATGCAATACACCCGTAACATTGGGAGGAGGTATCACCACCGTAAACGCAGGGCGCTCATCGGGGGTGCTGTTAAAATATTTTTTATCCAGCCAGTGTTTGTACCATTTATGTTCTAGCGCTTGCGGCTCAAAATTTTTAGAAAGTTCCATGTGCTTAGTTCCGTTTTACAAGTGGGCGAAGGTACAAAAAGCAGGGGGATTTTTGGTGGGTACAGGCATTTGAATATCCATTAAGCATCGTTGTGTCACTCTCTTGTGCATTTTCAACATCAGTCAACAAACAAAAAGGCCGCTTTAGTTCAAAGTAATGGCTCTAATAGAATTCGCTATTTCCTCGGCTTTTACTTCCCATTTATCTCTCCATTTATTGGTGCAAGTGAAGTTAAAAAGTAGCAGTCTATTGTTTAGACTTATATAAAAAAAATAGTTGAAGATCTTTTCATTCTTTGCTTGTGAAATAAATTTAATATACCCGATATTTTTTCCATCCTGCAATAAAATACCATCATCTATGTACTCGATGTTTTTAAGGTTGGTTCTTATTTTTGTCAACAGCTCATCACTATATCCCGGTATACTATTATCATCCATGAATAGTTGTGTGTATGTATAGGTAAGATTTACTTTGGCATTTTTGTCTGTAATGGCCCAGTTTGGTGTATCAGTAGGATATTTAATGGCTATCATTTCCTTGCTCAATTGGCTAAAGCCAGTAGGTATGAGCATTTCAATTTGATTTTCGAGCAAAGAAGTTCTTTCTAATAAGATTTGTGAAAAGCCAACAACAGAAAAAAGCAGGAGTGCTGTAAAAAGGGAAATTGTTTTTTGTACCATATACAACAGAGACGTTTTTTGTGGGATTTACCAGCAGTAAAGGTAAAATATTTTAGTTGGGGCAAAATAAAAGAAAGCAATAAAACTAAAATTATTAGTATTTTGCGAAAACAATGGAGGAATCAATAACAACAAAAGAAGCAGCATGTATGCAATCGTAGATATAGAAACAACCGGGGGTCATGCTTCGGGAAATGGTATTACAGAAATAGCTGTATGTATTCATGATGGTACAAGGATTGTTGAAACCTTCCATTCATTGGTCAATCCGAATCAAAATATCCCAATTTATATTACTGCACTTACCGGCATTAATAATGCTATGGTAGCAAGCGCTCCAAGATTTGAAGACATTGCCGAAAAAATTCATTTATTGCTCGATGACCAGATTTTTGTAGCACACAATGTGAACTTCGATTATTCTTTTGTGAAACATCAATTAAAAAACAGCGGTTATGAATTAAACAGCAAAAAACTTTGTACCGTAAGACTTGGTCGAAAAGTATTTCCGGGCCTTCCTTCTTATAGTTTGGGTAATCTCTGTCGCAGTTTGGATGTAGAAATTGAAAATCGCCATCGTGCCATGGGGGATGCGAAAGCTACGGTGATTTTATTTGAAAAAATGCTTGATGAAGGGGCACAGGAGCATATTGATAAGATGCTGAAAAAAACTTCTGCTGAACAATGGCTCCCATTAAATTTAGATAAAGCGGTAATAGCATCCCTGCCCTCCAAGCCTGGGGTGTATTATTTTCACAACCTGAAGGGAAAGATTATTTATGTAGGCAAAGCAATTAACATTAAAAAAAGAGTGAGCAGTCATTTTACTCAAAATGATGGAGAAAAAAAACGGCAACATTTTTTACGGATGGTGGCTAATATTACCTTTACAGCTTGTGCCAATGAATTACATGCACTGGTGCTTGAAAGTGCTGAAATAAAAAGGCTCTGGCCAAAATATAATTACAGCCAGAAGCAGCCTGCTCAAAAATATGGTCTCTATAGTTTTGAAGATAACCGTGGTTATATCAGGTTGGCAATTGATAAAAAAAAGAAAAACCTACGGGCATTGTACCATTTTAATATGCTGCATGAGGGGCTTGTGTTATTAAGAAAAATGGCAGAAGAATTTGAACTGGATATGAAGCTTTGTTACCTCGACAAAACGCCCCTCACAGAAAAGGATATGGAGTTTCTTGATGCTCCTTTGTATTATAATGGTAAAATAAAAAAAGCCATGGAAGCATTAGAAGAGCAGTTGCCCACTTTTGCGATTGTAGATGAGGGATTAAACAAATCTGAAAAACTATGTATGTTGGTAGAGCGGGGAAGTTTCTGGGGCATGGGGTATATAAAATCGGGTAAAACGCCTAAAGATATTTACAGCCTCAAGGAATTGCTGGAACCTTATGCTGATAATGATTTTATTAGAAATAGCATATATTCATTTGCGGAAGCTAACCCAACAAAAAAAATATTGTTGCAGGTGTAATATGTGCTTCTGTAACCTTTTTATCCACACCCATTTTGTTCGTTGATTTTCCACTATTTTCGCAGCCCAAAAAAGTTCAATAAAGAAATAATGTACAAGAGTGCGACGCCAATGAAGATGCACAAAGAACATTGGCCGGGCTCATAAAAATATATAAGATGTTTTCACAATTAATCGCACAGAAATTATCGATCAAATCCCAACAGGTGTCTACCGTTTTGCAACTATTTGCAGAAGGTTCTACCATTCCATTTATAGCCCGTTATCGTAAGGATATGACGGGTGCATTGGATGAAGTTCAAATTCAGCAGATACAGGATGAAAATAAGTTGATGAATGAATTTGCAGAACGCAAAACATTTATAGAAAAAACAATAACAGAACAGGGTAAAATGACCGAAGCACTGCAGGCTAAAATTGATGCAGCCATTACCATTAGCCAATTGGAAGATATTTACCTGCCTTATAAACAAAAACGTAAGACAAAAGCTGTTGTGGCAAGGGAAAATGGTTTGCAACCATTGGCTGATATGCTGCTGGAACAAAAAGACATGGATCTTGAAAAAGAGGCGGCGGCTTTTATCAACGAAAAAGTGGCTACTGCAGATGCCGCTTTACAGGGAGCCAGGGATATTATTGCAGAAACAGTGAATGAGGATACGGTGGTGAGAGAAAAACTGCGTAAGTTTTTTGAAAGGGATGCAACTTTAAAAAGTACGGTTATCACCGATAAAGAAAGTGAAGCAGCCAAGTACAAAGATTATTTCGCATTTAGTGAACGTATTGCAACTGTTCCTTCTCACAGAACCCTTGCTGTATTGCGTGGTTTTTTAGAAGGGTATTTGCGCATTGCTATTGAACCAGCTGAAGAACTGGCACTTGAAATTGTGGAAGAATTATATATTAAAGGCATGAGCAATTGCAGCGATCAGTTGCGTAAAGCCATTAAAGACAGTTACCGAAGACTCCTGCAACCCAGTTTAGAAACAGAATTCAGGACGGCGTTGAAAAATTCGGCTGATGAAGAAGCTATTAAAGTATTTGCAGAAAATCTTCGTCAGTTATTATTGAGTTCTCCTTTGGGTAGCAAAAAAATACTGGCAATTGATCCGGGATACAGAACAGGTTGTAAAGTGGTTTGTTTGGATGAAAAAGGGGAACTTTTGAAAGCGGATCTGATTTATGTGCATGAAAATAATAACAGGTTGTATGATGCCGAACATAAAATAAAATCGCTGGTAAAGGAATATGGAATTGAAGTGTTTGCCATTGGTGATGGAACTGCAGGCAGAGAAACAGAACAGTTTATAAAGAAGCTTGGATTGGGATTGCCTGTGTACCTGGTTAATGAAGATGGAGCTAGTATTTATTCTGCATCTGAAATAGCACGTCAGGAATTTCCGGATCATGATATTACGGTAAGGGGTTCTGTTAGTATTGGCCGCCGGTTGATGGATCCATTGGCAGAGTTGGTAAAGATAGATCCAAAGAGTATTGGGGTGGGCCAGTATCAACATGATGTGAATCAGCCAAGATTAAAAGAGCGGCTAGACCAAACCGTTATGAGCTGCGTGAACAGTGTAGGTGTGAATGTGAATACCGCCAGTAAACAATTGTTGAGTTATGTGAGTGGAATAGGAAGTACACTGGCAGAAAATATTGTAACCTATCGCAGGCAGGAAGGAAAATTCACTAGCAGGAAACAATTATTAAAAGTGCCAAGGCTTGGTGGTAAAGCATTTGAACAGTGTGCCGGATTTCTTCGTATTCCTGATTCGTCTGATGCGCTGGACAGCAGTGCTGTGCATCCGGAAGCATACGAACTGGTGCAAACAATGGCAGCAGATCTACATGTGAAACTGAATGAATTGATTGGCAAGGAGGAATTATTAAAAAGTATTCCTGTAAAAAAATACATCAGTGAACAGTTTGGAGAGCATACGATCAATGATATTATCAACGAATTAAAAAAGCCGGGTCTTGATCCGAGAAGCGAAGTGCAATTGTTTGAGTTTGCTCAGATATTTTCTATAGATGATGTACATGTTGGGATGGAAGTGCCGGGTATCGTGACCAACCTAACCAGGTTTGGGGCTTTTGTAGATATTGGTGTGAAGCAGGATGGATTGGTGCATGTGAGCGAAGTGGCGCATAAATATATTCAGGATCCGGGTGAAGTCTTAAAGCTGAATCAGCAAGTAAAAGTAAAAGTGCTGGAAGTAGATGTAGCTCGTAAAAGAATCGCTTTGTCTATTAAACAAACAGAGGCAGCACCTGCGCATCAGCAAAGAAGGCCTGCTCAAAACTTTCAGCCTGCCAAAAAAGAAGCAGCTCCTGCAACCATGCAGGACGCTCTGGCAGCATTGAAAAATAAGTTCGGGAAATAAGTTAGGTGTTTGTTTAAAGCATTGAAAGGTAAAAAGGCTGGCCAGCGTTTCAAATATGCTGGTTTAACTATATTCTTCTACATATTTTTTAAAGGAGGCTCTTGTTATCATTCGTGCTCCAAGGCTTTCTAAATGATTTGTGTGCAGTTGACAATCGATCAGCTGCACATTTTCTTTTTGTAACAATTTCACATAGTTGATAAATGCAAATTTGCTGGCATTGCTTTGTGTACTGAACATACTTTCTCCGAAAAATACTTTCCCCATTCTGATGCCATATAAGCCTCCAACGAGTTTGCCATTAAACCATGCTTCTGCACTATGTGCAATTCCCGTTTTGTGAAGTTGTATATAAGCATCTTTCATTTCTTCGGTTATCCAGGTACCGTCTTGTCCTTCCCGAACCATATTGCTGCAATTGGTAATTACTTCTTCGAAACAATTGTTGGTTCTAAACTCGAATTGATTTTTACGAAAAAGCTGTAACATACTTTTACTGATTTTTAATTCTGAGGGAAACAATACAAATCTTGGGTCGGGGCTCCACCAGCAAATAGGATCCTCTTCGTTGAACCATGGGAAAATGCAGGACTTGTAGGCCAGTAGCAGTCGTTCAGGACTTAGGTCTCCACCTATTGCGAGCAATCCTTCCTCGTCTGCCAATTCGATAGGCGGAAAAGTAAGATCGTTGGTAATGAGGTACATGGAAAAATAGTATTAAGAAACCAATTCTTCAATAGTGGCGTTTATGAGGCGTTCATTTATAGCGTCGCATTGTGGCTTCAAAACCTCATAACTACCTGTTTTAACTGCATATTTTCCTTTGTGGTGTATGATCATGGCGCATTGTTCTGCTTGTTCCTGAGAATGGCCGCATATTTCTATCAATGTTTCTATCACCCAGTCAAATGAATTTACTTCATCGTTCCAAACAATGAGGTTAAAACTAGATGATTCGTCTGTGAGTACATCCAGATCTTCCTTTGATTCTGTAAGCGGGTTATATGAAAATGAAAAATGCATATTATAGTTATGTTGCAAAAATAATGGTATTTGTTTTTTCCCCATAGTTTTTCGGTAAAACAATTTATTTGATTTAAAGTTAGTGCTGTAATATAGAAATGGTATTGGAAATAATATTTCAATGTAAAAAAAGATTCCTTGGGTAATTAACATAAAAAAGTCCCGGAAAATATCCAGGACTTTTCTTTAATATTTTTTCTATTAATCATCATTGCCATCCAGGCTTACCGGATATTCGTAAAGTCCTTCATAACCGGGATAAAATCCGCTAATGGTTACCGTTTTTTTATTGGCTACTGCCAGTTTTAATTCTTCTAAAGAAGCAATGTTTTTATCATTTACTTTAAGAATGATAAAACCATCTTTCATCCTGGTTTGATCGTTTAAAACACCTTCTTTAATTTTTTTAACGATTACACCACCCGTAATACCAAATTCTTTGGCTTTTTTACTGTCTAATGTAACAAGGTCGGCCCCAAATGCATCTACCGTTGCATCCGCTTTTACCACATCATAATTTCCCGCTTTGTTTTTTAATGTAATTACACTGGATATTGTTTTTTCGTTTCTAACATAAACAACCGTTACTTTATCACCTGGTTTGTAACGGCTCACTTGTTCCTG
>CANNJE010000138.1 GCA_947504605.1 Chitinophagaceae bacterium | reverse complement strand
CAAAAGGTTTTTAAGGCCGAAAATCCAAATTATGTTTTTATTGATCTGCTGGTTTCTGCTACGGCAAAACCCGGTACGGTTAAAATAAATAGGAGTGATAAAGGAAAAGTTGCGGTGGTGGATTTTGAATTAAAAGCAAGAAGGGAAGGACGGAGCAGCAGTTTTGCACAAGGGGTTACGAGCAAAGATTTTATGTACCTTATTTTGCCCGATCGTTTTAGCAATGGAGATCAAAACAATGACCGTGTTGCCGGTATGAAAGATCAATCGCTGAGAAGGGATACAGTGTATAATAGGCATGGCGGCGATCTGAAAGGAATTGAAAACAAACTGGATTATTTTTTGTCGCTGGGCGTAACGGCTCTTTGGTTAAACCCGGTACTTGAAAATGATATGCCTACCCGAACTGAACATGGTTATGCCATTACCAATCATTACAAAGTAGATCCGAGGCTTGGTGGCGACCAGGCTTATAAAGATTTGGTAAATGCTGCTCATAAAAAAGGGTTAAAAGTGATACAGGATGCGATTTACAACCATGTAGGCCTTTATCATCTTACGGTAGAAGATCAGCCTATGAAAGACTGGCTGCACCAATGGCCGTCTTATACCAATACCAGTTTTAAAGACCAGGTTTTGTTTGATCCTTTTGCCAGTAAAAAAGACAGAACTATTATGACGGATGGATGGTTTACCCGTGAGATGCCCGATTTGAATCAAAACAATCCTTATCTAGCCAACTTTTTAATTCAGCATGCTATCTGGAGTGTAGAGGAATTTGGAATAGATGGATGGCGTATTGATACCTATGCTTACAACGATCTTGAATTTATGAACCGTTGCAATAAAGCATTGGAAACGGAGTTTCCAAAGATTAGTTTGTTTGGTGAATTCTGGGTTCATGGGGTGATCAATCAAAGTTATTTTGTGCAGAATAATTATACTATTCCTTTCAAAAGCAATTTGCAGGGTGGTACTGATTTTCAAACTTTATGGGGTATCACCGAAACCATGACCAAAGATTTTGGATGGGACGATGGTGTTACAAAACTTTATACAACACTTGCCCAGGATTTTGTGTACAAGGATGCGATGCGTAATGTGATCTTTCTGGATAATCATGATATTTCCCGTTTCTTTTCGGTGGTTGGGGAGGATATGGATAAGTACAAATCATCCATTAACTGGCTGCTTACCTGTCGTGGTATTCCACAGTTTTATTATGGTGGCGAAATTGGGATGACCGGTGTTACCCATCCCAATGATGGTTATGTGCGGCAGGATTTTCCGGGAGGATGGGAAGGAGATGCCAGCAATAAATTTACCAATGATGGTAGAACCGCAAAAGAAAAAGAAATTTGGAATCATGTATCCAAACTTGCCAACTTTCGTAAAACTTCTTCGGCTATTACCAGTGGTAAAATGATGCAGTATATACCAGAAGACGGCTTGTATGTTTATTTTAGATACGATAGCAAACAAACGGTGATGACGGTGATGAATACTTCAAAAGGAAAGAAGACTATTGGGGTAAAAAGGTTTGAAGAAAGCACGAAGGGTTTTAGTAAAATGAAAAATATACAAACCGGTGAAGTAACTGCAATGGCCGATTTTATACTGGGAGCAAAGGAGTCTGGAGTGTATGAGTTATTGAAGTAATAGTTGGAGCTATTTATATTATTAGTTTTATAGTGGATGAGCAACAGTATTAATCTGTTGTTCATCCACTATTTTAGTTTTAGGGCAATTGAACTGTTGAAAAAATACCCGAAAATTATTGTCAGCTACTTTGATGATGGCTGTCATTTTGTTATCGTTGAGTGAGTGGTAACTTACACTTTAATAGAACCTGCTTGTATAAAAAAATAGGGAATGATCTTTTTTTGAACCCTATTTAACTCTTGTCTTCTGAAAAATCTCAGCATAGCCGAAAACTGCATTTTGGAAGAGTAGGCATAAAATGTTTGGTATGAAAAAGATTGATTTAATATGGGGGCTTATCATCTTTTTTATAAGATCATTGGTTTAATAACTGTGGCAATATCTAACGGTCGCGGATAATTTGAAATGCAAAAAGGTTGCGTTAACCCTATTGTGTATATTGAATATACAAGCAAAAAGGAAAAAGAAATCGAGGGAGATTATTTACATTTTTTAATTAATTATCAGCTACTATTATTAAAAACTGCCCCATTATAAACGCATCCTTTTTTTTTACATTTTACTAAAAAAATGGTTATTGCATTTTTTGACACAAGATTTAAGGAGGAATCTTGTTGTTGAAATTTGATGAATTACGGTCAGGATTAAACTGATAGTTATCAGTTTTTTGCTATTTATTTATAAATGGTACCTAAAAAAGAATAATATATTACTACATTAGTAGTAGAAACTAATTAGAGTATCTGCATCTGTTGCATTTAATCGTACATAGCTACCATGAATTTTAAAATGTGAATTGTGTGTGGTTGAATAAAAAAGATGTCCAAACCTTATATATCCCTCGCTAATGTTAAAAAAATTTTATTCAGAATATGCTATTCAGGAGTCATTTCCTGAAGCGTTGATTAAACTCGATTTTCAGGATCGGGTAACCTATATCAATAAAATTGCCAGTGAATTAATTGATATAACGGAAAAAAAATTAATAGCGCAGTGGTTAAAAGAAAGTGAACAAGATTTCAGGTTGCTGGCAGAAAATGCAATAACCGGGTGATTTTTATCGCGCCGGTTGTTTTTGTGCCGGAAAGTACCAGGTAGATTTCTTTGGAAGCCGGATGGAATAATTATCTTTCGAAGCCCATTTATAAGGTTTATATTTTAGCATTAATACAAAAATGTTTTATTCATGCAGAAGGCAATCAAATCAATGTTTCAGGTTTTATATTCCACTCTCCGGAATAAGAATGGCAGAATTGCCTTCGTATTTTTATTGCTTGGGCTTATTCTTACAGCTACTGCAGCTTTTTATTCCAATCAGAATTCTAAAGCGCTGGCCGAAAAAGATTTCGCTTCAGAATGCAATAGAATAAAAATAAAAATTTCAACCAGGCTTCATGCCCAGGCGCTGGTTTTACGAAGCGGCGCAGCATTTTTCACTGCTTCAGATTCAGTCACACGCAACGATTGGAAAACCTATTTTGAGGAGATGCATATTCGTCGTAATTTGACGGCATTTCAAGGGATCGGATTTTCACTTATAATTTCAAAAAATCAATTACCGGGTCATATTCAACAGCTGCGAAAGGAAGGATTTCCGGATTATACAATTAGGCCCGCCGGCGACCGGGAAGTTTATACCTCAATAATTTATCTTGAACCTTTTTCAGGCCGCAACCTCCGTGCATTTGGTTACGATATGTTTTCAGACTCCATCCGGAGAAAGGCCATGGAGATGTCATGCGATTTGGATATAGCAGTACTTACAGATAAAGTAATTCTGGTTCAGGAAACGAATGAAGGACAACAGGCTGGTACATTAATGTATGTTCCGGTTTACAGTAACGGTATGCCGACCGAAACGACAGAACAACGCAGGGCCGCAATAAGGGGTTGGGTTTACAGCCCCTTTCGTATGAACGACCTGATGGATGGCATTTTGGAGCATTGGTTTGGAGGTGAACAAGGCCGTAATATTGATATCCAGGTTTATGACAAGGATCTTATATCAGCTGAAGCATTATTATATGATTCAAGGAAGGCTGAAACGATACATGATGCTACTGGTATGAATCTCCTGTTACCTTTTGATTTTAACGGTAAACATTGGACCTTGAAATTTTTTCAGCCATTCGAATCTTCATTACAAGGAATAACCATATTCATTTTAGCAGCGGGCCTGATCATAAGCCTTTTGATTTCTCTCCTGATCAAATCGCTGTATAATCTTCAGGAAAAATCCAGGGAAGCATTAAGGAATGCCGGGAAATTCATGAGCCTGGCAGAAGATCTCGAAAAGGCACAGTCAGTTGCCCATCTGGGGAACTGGAAATGGAATATACAAACAGGCGAGGTGATCTGGTCGGACGAGATGTACCGGATTTTTGGCATCGACAAAGATACTTTTACAGGTTCGCTGGGCACAGCAATTTCCAATGTAATTCACCCCGACGATCTGCACCTTGTTCTTCCTTCCAACGTCGGTAATTTTGCAAAAAAAACACCGATAGAATACCGCATCATTTTGCCTGACCAGTCCATTCGGTATATTTTGGCTGAATCGGGTGAAAATATCATTGACAGTAAAGGTGATCCAACCTATTTGACCGGTGTGGCCCAGGATATTACTGAACGTAAAAATGCGGAGCTACAATTACAGGAAAGTGAAGAGCGTTTCAGAACAATGATCGAACAGGCTCCTTTGGGAATTGCTTTGATTGATTCACTGACTGGCCATTTTTATGAAGTAAACGAAAGGTTTGCCACAATTGCCGGCCGGTCGATAGAAGAAATGGTCGCTATGGATTGGATGAAAATGACCCATCCAGACGATGTTCAAGAGGATTTGGATAATATGGCCTTGATGAATTCGGGTAAAATAAAAGGGTTTCAGATGGAGAAGCGGTATGTTCATCCCGATGGTAAATTGGTTTGGATAAACATGACGATTGTTCCAATAAAGAAAGAAGACTATAAAAGTCCCCGGCATCTGAGTATGATTGAAGATATAACAGATCGAAGACAGGCCGAATTCTTATTAAAACAAAGTGAGGAAAAATATAGATTGTTATTTGATAAAATGCTGAATGCATTTGCACTACATGAAATTATTTGCGATATAAACGGGAAACCTGTTGATTTTAAGTTTTTAGAAGTAAATGCTGCTTTCAGCAATATTACCGGGATCGATGCAGCCAATATTATTGGCAAAAACTGTTCTGAAGTATTACCAACTGAAGCCAAGGGTATGGTTGAAAAATATGGAGATGTTGCACTTGCCGGAAAACCAATTCAGTTTGAAGATTACATTAAGAGTTTAGGAAAGTGGTATCATGTGATTGCTTATTCACCGGTAAAAGGACAGTTTGCAACTATATTTGCAGACATAACCGAACGCAAATTAGCAGAAGAGTTGGCAAATGAAATCATGGATAAACTGTTAAAAATTTCGAACAGGGTACCAGGTGTTATTTTTCAATTTCGGATGAATCCCGATGGAACATTCTGTTTTCCCTATGCAAGTGATAAAATCAGGGAGATATACCAGGTAAGTCCCGAAGAAGTAAAATTTGATGCCACTAAGGTTACCGAAGTTATTCATCCTGATGATTTAGAGGGAGTCGTATTAAGTATTTTGGATTCTGCAAAAAAATTAACCCAATGGAAACAAGAATACCGGGTGAAGTTTAAAGATGGTACTGTTCGTGCAGTTTATGGGAGTGCAATGCCACAAAGAGAAGAAGATGGGTCAATATTATGGCATGGATATATTACAGATATAACGGAAAGAAGGGAGGCTATTGAAGCCATCCGTGCGAGTGAGGAGCGTTATAAATCAATACTCATTGCTTCTCCTGATGGAATTGCCATTACGGATTTAGAGGGCAGGGTATTGATGACTTCGCCTGTTACGGCCAAAATGTTTGGTTTTGAAAATGAGGATGCGCTGATAGGGAAATTGATTACTGAGTATATTGTTCCTGAAGACCGGCCATTGGTAGCCCATCATATCGAACTCATGTTTAAAGGAGTGATGACTGGCTTGGGCGAATACCGTGCTTTGCACAAAGATGGGACTGTTTTTTATATGGAAGCCAATGCCGAGTTTATTAGAGATGCATCCGGAGCAGCCAGTCAAATTGTATTTATTGTCCGGGATATTTCGCCAAGAAAAAAGGGAGAAGAGCAGTTAATAGAAAACCAGCATTTTATAAGTGAGGCGCAGCGGATATCAAAACTGGGAAGTTTTAAATTAAATATATTAACGCAGGATTGGTATTTTTCAAGTGAGTTGAATAAAATATTTGGTATGAAGCCAAGTGCTGCCCATACATTTCAAGCCTGGCAAAAGATGATTCACCCCGATCATCAGGATATGGTGACCGAATATTACTTAACTGTGGTAGCAAAAAAAAGAAGGTTTCACAAAGAATATAAAATCATAAATCCTACAACGGGCAAGGAGCATTGGGTATCGCAGATAGGCGATTTGAAATTTGATAAAGCAGGTAACCCTGTAGAGATGATTGGAACCATACAGGATATTTCCAAACGAAAAGAAGCCGAAGTAAACATGCAGGATGCGCTTAACCGTTATGATATTTTGTCCAATGCGTCTAGCGATACTATTTGGGACTGGGATATAAAGACGGATACCATTATCTATAACCAGGGAATTATAAATGCTTTTGGGTACAGCGATTTACGGTTTCAACATGCAAAGGATTGGTGGTTTACAAAAGTTGCGCCTGACGATAAGCAACGAGTGATGGAATTGGTTAACAATACGTTTTTGAAGAAGCAGGAAACCCTTCATTCCGAATATCGTTTCCTTTGTGCCAATGGGAAATACAAATATGTATCAGACAGAAGTTTTGTGATGTACGATAAGGAAGGAGCACCCATAAGAATGATTGGGTCGATGCAGGATATTACCAACGAAAAAGAATTTGCTATTCGAATAGAAAAAGAAGTCATTGAAGCACAGGAAAGAGAATGGAACCAGATAGGGATGGAGCTGCATGATAATGTGAACCAATTGTTGGCGGCATCCATTTTGATGATGGGACTTGCAAAAGTAAAAATGGAGCAGGGGTTGGATGCAAGTTCCATTTTTGCCGAAAGCGAAAAACATGTGGGAGAAGCCATCACAGAGATCAGAAAACTTTCGCATCAGTTGGCACCGGTATCTGTTTACAATCTTTCGTTGCAGCAGGTTTTTGAATCTTTGATAAAAACAATCAATGTAAATAAGCAGTATGAAGTTACACTTGAAATGGGCGAATTTAAAGACGTTCTGATACCGTATAAATTACAGGTTAATTTATACCGCATCTTACAGGCACAACTTAATAATATAATTAAGTACGCCAAAGCAACAGCCATTATTGTAAGTTTAAAAAAGAGCGATCATAATATTGTTTTTCGTATTGCTGATAATGGAATTGGTTTTGATTCGGAGAAACAGCATAGCGGTATTGGATTGGAAAATATTCGCCGTCGTGCAAAAGTATTTGCCGGAGATTATAAATTAAATACTGCCCCTGGCAAGGGTTGTGAGGTATTGGTAAAAATACCTTTATATATACTGGAGCAGGAATAAGATACTGCCCGTTCAAGTCGTTTAACGTTTAACGTTCAAGCTGTTTAACGTTGAATTGTGTATGAGCTGTTCAAATTCTTTTTT
>CANNJE010000137.1 GCA_947504605.1 Chitinophagaceae bacterium | reverse complement strand
TCCCTATTCTTCCAAAAAATGTCATCCCAGTAAATCTTATATACTTCAATCCGATGCAGAGCGAAGCTCTGCCAATCCGTGCCTTATCCGTTTTCTTGAGCGAAGCGAAAGAATCTTCTTATTCATCCGTGTTATCCGTGTTCCTATCATCCCAGTTCATCTAAAGGTTATCCGTGTTCCTATCATCCCAGTTCATCTAAAGGTTATCCGTGTTCCTATCATCACTATTCTTCCAAAAAATGTCATCCCTGTAAATCATATACACTTCAATCCGACGCAGAGCGAAGCGATGCCAATCCGTCCCTTATCCGTGTATTCTTGAGCGAAGCGAAAGAATCTTCTTCTTTATCCGTTTCATCCGTGTTCCTATCATCCCAGTTCATCTAAAGGTTATCCGTGTTCCTATCATCCCAGTTCATCTAAAGGTTATCCGCGTTCCTATCATCCCAGTTTATCTAAAGGTTATCCGCGTTCCTATCATCCCAGTTTATCTAAAGATCATCCGTGTTCCTATCATCCCAGTTCATCCAAATATTGTAACCTCAGCAATGAACTTCGAAACTTTGAACCTACTCAATTTCCAAAGAGCTGGATACTGTATTTGCTACCATCGAGGATGATTAATTTTAGTAATTCCCAAAAAAAGTAGTAATTTTTCTACATAGCATTAATAATTTAGCCATATAATTTAAAATATTCTGTTTATATTTTTGCAGCATAAACCAATACCTAATTAAACAAAAATATCCATCTAAACCTATTTTATGAAAAAGAATACCTATTCTTCACTAATCCTATTCCTATTATTCAATCTATTTTCAGGATATTCTGTAATTGCACAAACTACTTATAATGCCAATTTTGCTGCACTAAGTTTTCTTGCAGCCAACAAAGTTCATAAAGTAGGTACAACTGGCATTGCTGCCGGCGATGTTACTTTATACACAAATGTAATAACCATAGGAGGCCAACAGGTAGACTGTATTTTACGTACAGCTAGTTCTACAAATGCTACTTTTACTTTGCCAGGCGCTGCAGCTGGAGGAACCATTCCATTTGATTATTCTTCAGCCACAGGAACCGGAATGAGTGCAAATCAGGATAAATACTTCTCGCCAACTTTCAGCTTTGGCACAGGCGGTGGCAGCTGTAAATTTCATTTTGATCTGATACAAGGTGGGAGTTATAATAATACGACCAACACAGGTACTCAGGTAATCCTACAAAATGTATACTTAAACACTTATGATATTGATGGAAACGGAACAGCGGGCACAAATCAATACAATGAATTTGGAGGTTTTGCTGGTACTGTTATTAGTACTGGTACAAATATTACAGCCACATATAATACTGTTTCGGGACTTACAAAATTCAGATCTAATAGTGCTACCAATACTGCGGATGTTTCTGCAGATGCAAACCGCATAAAAATTCAATATAATTACATTACACAATTTGATATTGTGGTAGGTTCGGACGGCCCCGGTGCGGCTTACTTTTTTCTTGATTTTAGCACGGGAGTTACCTGGACAGGCACCACCACTAGCGCCAGTGCTCCGGCTCTTGATTTAAGCACTACAACAGCTGGTTTAAACAATGCTTTATCTGTTTGTGGAGTGGATGGATTCTTTACAAATGGCTCTGCCAACCTTACACTTTCCTCCAACAGCATTGATGAGGTTAATCTTAGCTTTTTGAGTGCCGAGATTCCGAATGGTAATAGTGAAACCATCATACCAAATGGATCTACCGTTCCTGCTAGTGATATATTAACACTTGGATTTACTGCCAGTGCCAACCAAACATTTATTCTGGGCGCTGTTACCTACCAGGCTCAGAAGACAGTAGCAGCAGGCGTTAGAACCATCAAATTTGTAAAAAATGGCGGAGGAACGCTAACTACAGTGCAAGCTGAAACATTGATAGATGCATTAAAATATAAAAACACTGCAGCAACTGCAACAATAGGAAACAGAAATTTTTCTGTGAGTATTAGAGAAGGTGCTTTCTTTTCACCTACTACCGTTTTTACAGTTAATGTAACATGTGCTTCGCTTCCTGTAAAGTGGTTGTCTTTTACTACAACTACGCTGAAAAATCAAACAATTCAATTAAACTGGAGTACAGCTTCTGAACAAAACAGCAAAGACTTTTCTGTTCAACATAGCAATGATGGTTTAAACTGGAATACTTTTGGTACTGTAGCAGCTGCTGGTAATAGCAGCAGCATTAGCAATTATGGTTACAAACATAATAATGCGGTAAAAGGCAATAATTTTTATCGTATTCTTCAATCAGATTCGGATGGCAAAAGCAGCTACAGCGAAACAAAAACTATATATCTTTCTATCGCTCAGGAAATAAATATTATTTCCTCCCAAGTGATGAATAATGTATTGCAGGTACAGGTACATAAAACAACCCAGCTAGCGCTGTATAATGCAGAAGGAAAGTTGCTGTTAAAAAAACTTTTTACACCAGGTTTGCAACAGATATCAATGTCAAACTATACCAAGGGTATCTATTACATAATGACTAACAATACTATTGAAAAAATAATCGTACAATAAACGCACTTAATATTACAATGATGCCGCAGGATATTTTCTGCGGCATTGTTGTTTATAAGAAACCATAGAAGGAATTATACGCTGATAAACAGAGATCCCAGATTAAAATCACAACAAAGCCCGGTAGCCCCCTCCTGCGTCGGGATGACAGCCACGATGAGCAAATGCTCAAATATCAACAGCTGCCCACCCCCAGCTGTCATGTCGAGCGATAGCGAGACATCTGCCGGGAAAAGCTAAAACTACCCCAGCATAACAACCTAACAATTCAAATGAACGTTGAACCCTTGAACCTTTGAACCTTTGAACCCTTGAACCTTTAAACCCTTGAACCTTTGAACTCTTGAACCTTTGAACCCCCATCCCTCTTTTACACTGAACACTGACCACAACTCCCCCATAAACTGATAACAATCACCTGTATTTTAAAACAGTATCAGCCTAGCAAAACTAACTTTACGTATCATATTTCTCCTATCTAATACAATTATCTACGATGAGTTGTACTGATTGCTTTCTCCTTAGTTCGCTAAATTCAAAATTTAAACATTATGAAAAAATTCAGCATTTTTCTAATTAGCCTGGTATTGCCATTTCTTGTATTTGCCGGCGAAGCCGACTTAAAAATTCCTGATGCCATTCATTCCAGTCAAATCCTTTACTGGGGTTTTTTGGTTACCCTGGCAGGTCTTGTTTTTGGATTCTATCATTTCATTAAAATAAAAAAATTACCGGCGCATAAAAGTATGCTGGAGATATCGGAGATTATTTTTCAAACCTGCTCTACTTATCTGAAACAACAGGGCCGCCTGCTGGCCATCCTGTTTATATTTATTGGCACCGTAGTAACGGGCTATTTTGGTTTTCTGGCAAAAGACAATGAAGGCAATTCCTTGTTTGGCATTGGTGGCGTGCTACTGATTCTTACCTGGACCATCATTGGTATGCTGGGCTCCTACTCCGTGGCAGCTTTTGGTATCAGGATGAATACACTGGCCAACTCAAGAATGGCTTTTGCATCGCTCAGAAAAAAACCTTTGAACCTTTTAAAGATTCCGCTAAACTCGGGTATGAGTATTGGTGTGGTACTGATATGTGTAGAACTGATGCTGATGCTGATTATCCTATTGCTGATGCCGGCAAATTTGGCCGGCGCCTGTTTTATTGGTTTTGCCATTGGCGAATCGTTGGGTGCTTCTGTATTAAGAATTGCAGGGGGTATTTTTACAAAAATTGCAGACATCGGATCTGACCTAATGAAAGTGGTGTTTAAGATTGGAGAAGATGATCCCCGCAACCCGGGTGTGATAGCCGATTGTACAGGCGATAATGCCGGTGATTCTGTGGGCCCTACTGCCGATGGTTTTGAAACCTATGGCGTAACAGGTGTGGCACTGATCTCTTTTATACTGCTTGCTGTAACCGGCGACCTGGTGCAAACAGAATTATTGGTTTGGATATTTGTAATGCGCATATTGATGGTGGTAACTTCTGTGTTGTCCTTCTGGGTAAATGGTTTTATCAGCAATGCGCTTTATAGCAATAAAGAAGACATTGATTTTGAACAACCGCTTACCAACCTTATCTGGATTACTTCGATCCTTTCTATTATTGTTACGTTTATTGTGAGCTGGATCATGATCCCCGACCTGAATGGTAATACGGACATGTGGTGGATTCTTTCAAGCATCATCAGTTGCGGAACCATTGGTGCGGCATTGATACCGGAGTTTACAAAAATGTTTACCTCACCCAATTCCCTGCACGTAAAAGAAATTGTACGCAGCGGCCGGGAAGGTGGTGCTTCGCTGGTATTATTGTCCGGTTTGGTAGCAGGTAATTTCTCTGCATTCTGGAAAGGCATGGTATTTTTTGTACTGATGTTTACGGCTTATTTTATCAGTACGTTGGGCCTTACAGAGATCATGGTATATCCTTCCATCTTTGCCTTTGGCCTTGTAGCATTTGGTATGCTGGGCATGGGACCGGTAACCATTGCCGTAGATAGTTATGGCCCTGTTACAGACAATGCACAATCTATTTATGAGTTATCGCTGATTGAAGAAGTGCCCAATATTGACAAAGAAATAGAAAAAGATTTTGGCTTTACACCCGATTGGGAAAAAGCAAAATATTACCTCGAAAAAAATGATGAAGCAGGCAACACTTTTAAAGCTACTGCAAAACCGGTGCTGATTGGTACTGCGGTGGCCGGTGCTACCACCATGATTTTTTCATTGATACTAATGATAAAATCTACCCTGAATATTGAGCCTGAAAAAATACTCAATTTGTTAAATCCTTATACCATCCTTGGTTTTATTGCCGGCGGTGCAGTTATTTACTGGTTTACGGGTGCCAGCTTGCAGGCGGTAACAGTAGGTGCATACAGAGCTGTGAAGTATATCAAAGACCATATTAACCTTGACCCCGATGCTCCTAAAAAAGCAGATTTACAGATGTCGAAAGACGTGGTTAAAATATGTACCAAATATGCGCAAAAAGGGATGTTTAATATTTTTATTGCCGTGTTCTTTTTCTCCTTGGCATTTGCATTTTTATCTTCTCCATCAAGTGTGGGTGGCGAAAATGCAGTATCCTTATTTGTAAGTTATTTACTGGCCATAGCAGTATTTGGTTTATTCCAGGCGGTGTTTATGGCCAATGCCGGCGGTGCATGGGACAATGCTAAAAAAGTAGTGGAAGTAGAGTTAAGAGAAAAAGGTACCCCATTGCATGATGCAACAGTTGTGGGCGATACCGTGGGCGATCCGTTTAAAGACACATCTTCTGTGGCCTTAAACCCGATCATTAAATTTACCACCCTCTTTGGTTTGCTGGCAATGGAAATATCTATTTCTAAAAACTTTAAAGATTTTGCTCCATATTTCGGATTGGCTTTTTTAATAGTGGCACTGGTATTTGTATGGCGCTCTTTTTACAAGATGCGTATTGATGATTGATCTTTTTTAATTAAAGAATGAACGAAATACTTTATAAAGAACAACTTTCACAGGATGTTTATTTGATGCGGCTGCACGCTCCACTGATTGCAGAGGAGCGGCAGGCTGGGCAGTTTATTATTTTGCAAACAGATGATGATTATGGCGAGCGTATTCCGCTTACCATTGCAGATGCCAATACAACAGAAGGGTCTATTACCATTATCTTTCAGGTAGTGGGAAAAACCACCAAACACTTATCGGCTTTTAAGGTGGGCGATCATTTGCCTGCATTGGTTGGCCCCTTGGGTAAACCTACGCATATCCAAAACTTTGGTAGCGCAGTATGCGTTTGCGGTGGTATTGGTGTGGCGCCAATGCATCCCATTGCGCAGGCATTAAAAAAAGCAGGCAATCATGTTACCATCATCATTGGTGCAAGAACAAAAGAACTGATCATTCTTGAAAAAGAAATGAAAGCCATTGCAGATGAACTGATCATTTGCACAGATGATGGTTCTTATGGCAGACAAGCACTGGTTACAGCTCCGCTGAAAGAGCTATGCGAACGGGAAATAAAACCCGATTTAGTGATTGCTATTGGCCCGCCGGTCATGATGAAGTTCTGCGCAGAAACCACCAGGCCCTTCCATGTTTTTACACAGGTATCTTTAAATACCATTATGGTAGATGGCACGGGTATGTGTGGTGGCTGCAGGGTGAACATAGGTAAAGAAGTAAAATTTGTTTGTGTAGATGGGCCGGAGTTTGACGGGCACCTGGTAGATTTTGACAACATGATATCGAGGCTAAATGCTTATAAGGATATAGAGCGAACACATTATAAATGTTTTGTTGAAAAAACTTTTGACAGAAAAGAAAAAGCAGTAGAGCCATGACCTATAGAACAGCAGCAGCATTGCAGGAGGAAGCCGAATCTTTATTACAGGAATACAGGGGGCGGGCTGCTACATTAAAAGTAAAAGAAAGGCAGAAAATACCTGCACAGGAAATGCCGGTACAGGATCCAATAATCCGTTCCTTTAACATGGACGAAGTGGCCCTTGGTTATAGTTTTGAACAGGCACAAGTGGAAGCCTTTCGCTGCCTGCAATGCGCTAAAAAGAATTGTATAGAAGGTTGTCCGGTAAAAATAGATATCCCCCGCTTTATAGATTTTATCGCCAAAGGCGAAATAGAAAATGCCATTGCAGTAGTGAAGGAAACAACGCTGCTGCCGGCAGTTTGCGGCAGGGTTTGTCCGCAGGAAAAACAATGCCAACTGTATTGCAGCTTGGGCAAATCATTAAAAGACATTGATAGTTCAGTATCTATTGGCAGACTGGAACGTTTTGTTGCCGACTGGGAAAGGATCCATAACAAAACAGTGATTCCTTCTGTAAAACCTGCCACCGGAAAAAAAGTAGCGGTAGTGGGCAGTGGGCCTGCAGGCCTGGTGGTGGCCGCCGATTGCAGAAGAGAAGGACACCATGTTACCATTTTTGAAGCCTTTCATAAACTGGGCGGGGTGCTGCGTTATGGCATTCCTGAATTCAGGTTACCCAATGATATTATTGACAAAGAAATAGAAACCCTTGCGGCAATGGGGGTAGAAATAAAAACAAATTTTGTAGTAGGCCGTACAAGAAAATTAACCGACCTGATTGATAAGGATGGATACGATGCCGTGTTCATCGGCACAGGTGCAGGGCTTCCTATTTTTATGGGCATTGAAGGCGAAAACCTGAACGGTGTTTTTGCCGCCAATGAATACCTCACCCGCATCAACCTGATGAAAGCATATCACCACAAATCAGATACCCCTGTTTTCGCCTCTATAAATGTAGTGGTACTCGGTGGCGGCAATGTGGCCATGGACGC
>CANNJE010000136.1 GCA_947504605.1 Chitinophagaceae bacterium | reverse complement strand
TATACGCTGATCTCCGTGTCCGATATTTACATTCATCAGGCCCGATGAAAAATCAATGATTTTGTTATCATCATAATCATATAGGTACACGCCCTTTGCATATTTTACCGCAATAGGTGCTATGCCTTTTTGTTTGCTCCAGGAAAATAAAGTATAGTCCAGGTTATCCTGAACGATTTCACTTGCTGCTGATAATGTTTTTGTACTCATAATATTTTGAACGCAGTTTATTATTTTGACAAAGATGAAAATGATTTTAAGCTGCGTAATTCATAAAAATCAGATTCATCAACCGTATCTATTTAACTCATCCAGTTCACACCGGCTTCAGCATTCCACTTAACGGTACTTTTCTTGAGTTTTGTCCAGAATTCGATTGAACTTTTACCGGTGATATCGCCTACTCCGAATTTACTTTCATTCCAACCTCCAAATGAAAATGGCTCACGGGGCACAGGTACTCCCACGTTTACGCCAATCATTCCTGCACTGGCATGATCAATGATATAACGGGCCATTCCACCATTTTGTGTAAATACCGATGCTGCATTACCGTAAGGATTGGCATTTTCAATTGCCAGGGCTTCATCAACAGTATTGGTTCGCATGATGGAGATTACTGGTCCAAAGATTTCTTCTTTGGCAACACTCATGTCAGGTGTTACAAAATCAATAACGGTGGGCCCTACATAAGTGCCGTTCTCTTTTCCGGGTACTTTTGCATTTCGTCCATCCACTAAAATTTTAGCACCGGCAGCTTCTGCTTCACTGATATACTTTTCAATTCTGTCTTTGCTTTCTTTATTGATCACAGCTCCAAGATTTTCGCCTGGAACAATCTTTCTCGCTTCTTCACATATTTTTTCAATGATAGCATCTACATTACCTACCCCGATCATAGCGCTGGCAGCCATACAACGTTGCCCGGCGCAGCCACTCATACTGGCTGCCACATTCTGGGCTGTCATTCCCGGTATCGCATCCGGCAAGACCATTAAGTGATTTTTTGCACCACCCAAAGCAAGGCATCTTTTATAATGAGCAGTTGCCCGTTGGTAAACAATTTTTGCAACCTTTGTAGACCCAACGAAAGATACTGCTTCAATACCCGGATGATCACAAATGGCTTCAACAATTTCTACATCGCCATGTACAATATTAAATACCCCATCAGGCAAGCCCGCTTCTTTTAATAATTCTGCCAGTTTGCCACAGCTCAAAGGCACTTTTTCTGAAGGTTTCATAATCATACAATTGCCAAGTGCTATCGCATTGGGCATGGTCCAGTTAGGAACCATACTCGGAAAATTAAAAGGAACGATAGAAGCTACTACCCCTAATGCCACATGTTCAGTCCTGCATTCCACCCCACGGCTAACTTCCAATATTTCACCGGTTACCAGTTGTGGCAAGGATGTGGCAAACTCAGTAAGTTCAATGGATTTTTCTATTTCAGCAACAGACTCTCCATAAGTCTTGCCATTTTCTTCACTACAGAGTTCTGCTAATTCTTTTAAGTGCTTTTCTAAAAGTGTTTTATACCTGAAGAAAACCTGCACCCTTTCTTTAATGGGCGTGCGGCTCCAGGACGGGAAAGCTGCTTTTGCAGCTTGCACTGCTGCATCAAGATCTTTTACAGACGACATAGGAACTTTCGAAAGCAATGTTCCGTCCAAAGGTGATATAACATCCATTGTCTTTTCTGTAGTTGGATTTACAAATTTTCCCCCGATAAAATTTTGTATAGCTGTGTATTTCATGATCTATTTAAAATGAATTTATTTTAATTAATACAGTAAAAAATAAAAATAATGTATTTTTACATTCTATTTTAATATTATTTACATTTATTTGCCTTTATTTTAGCTTTTACTGCAAACAAGATTTAACGGATGCTCGACAAACTTGATTTTGAAATATTATCAATACTGCAGGAAGATGGCAGGATGTCTTTTACAGTTATTGCCGAAAGGCTCCATATATCTGTAGGTACTGCCCGTACACGGCTCAATAAACTCATTGAAGATGGAACGGTAAATATTATCGGCAGGGTCGATCCTGACAAAGTGGGTTTCAGGTGTTATGCCCATGTGGCCGTTTTTGTAAGGCCCGCAACCCTGAAAGAACAAGTAGCTCAGAAAATTGCCACCCTACCCGAAGTAAGTTTTTTGGCCATGACTTCCGGCGATTATGATCTGGAAGTAGATGTGATGTGCAGAGACAACAATCACCTGGTAGATTTTATAAATGATATCAGTAAAATTGAAGGGGTGCATCAAACCAAAACCACCATTTACTTTAAAGTGTATAAATATGCACAGCCGGATTTAAACTTATTGAAAAAGAAGTAACTACAGTTCCCCCCTATTGACGGAATAATAAAATAAAAAGCCGACACTCAAAGTCGGCAATGGTAATAAGATCAAAATAGTTGGCTAAAATGATACGGGCATCTATCGTCCAAAATCATCCTGAACCCTTACAATATCATCTTCATCACTTGGATGGGAAGCATCGGTATGTAGCCATATTTCGGCCACAATACCCCAATCTTCCAGGCCAATAAGCCGGTGCCGCTCTCCCTGTTTTAGTTTTATGATTTTGCCTTCAGTAAGCGTGCGTTGTTTGGCTTCCATATCGGTATCACTGGTAATAACACCCACTGTTCCGCCAATACATTTCCATATCTCCGCACGGCGGTGATGGTACTGCCAGCTTAATTTTTTATTGGGAGCAACCAACAAAATCTTTGGACTTAGTTTACCGGTAATTTTTAATGCTTCCAGATTTTCTTCCGGAAAAAAATAAGCTGCAAACTTTGCTGCTTCTGCTTCATCTATCACATAAAAACCGCCCCATGGCCGTGAATCATCTTTATCTACAATTAAAAAATTCATCTCAGCCATGAGCGCTGCAGTATTTTTAAAAACGGTTGCCTTATTTTCCATTCATTCATTTTTGTTAGGAGACAAATTAATGAATCTCCACATTCAACTTTAATTTTTCAAATATAAGTATATAATGTTTTGAATTATTAATTCCATCATTATGGTTCTTGGAGTATGGGTGCATTCCGGTTCGTGAATACAGGAAACGAGGCCTATTAACCACCAACCATGTAGAGAAAATGAAGGGGAAGGGAGGATCAAATCTGCATCATTTTCAATCCAAATCAAAGAATAAATTTTGTTTACCAACCATCATATAGATATATTCTGTGATTGCCCGATTAAAATTTTTAGCACCAAGATTAATACCAAGATTTGATTCTGCAAGCACATCGTTTGTAAGTGCGATAAAATCTTCCTGATACGCTTTATCTATATCATTTAATTCGCCGTCTTTCAGTGCATTTAAAACCCGCGAAATCTTATAAGTTAATTTATTGCCCGACAGTTTTACAGCAGCCGTTTGTTGTTGCATACACACAATTAATAAAACTCTTGAGATAGTATTTCCAGGGTTCCATTTAGAAGTAAGGGAGTCAACAAATTGGTCAAATTTTAGTGAATCTCGCTCAAAATAATCTTGTGTAACAAATGCAAATTGCAATTGTAGTTTACTAGCTATATTGATTGAGTCTATTAATTTATTCAGCTGTTTAATTTCATTTTCAGTAAAATAATGTTCAGCGTCCAGTATCGTATTGGTATAGGCTGGCAGTATAAACTTATTATTCGAAATCTCTTCTATGCGTTCAATCTTTTGATTGTCCAATCCTGTAATTTGTTGAGCATGAATTGACATTCCAAAGAAAAGAAGCACTAATAAGTTTATATATTTCACGGTAGTATAACGATGTAATTGGATAAATACAAGTTTGGTAGTTTTAAACATTTTCAAAAATAGATTTAATTATTGTACTTTATTCGTAAAGTACAATAATCAATTTTGTTTCATATCAAATATCCTGTCACTCCATTGCAGGATTTATTCTACAACTTGTAAAATTTCGGCCCCTACGCCGTTGCACCATTGCAGGTGTTTATGCCGTTGCAGGTGTTATCACCGCAACACCCCATTTTTACGCCGTTGCAGGTGTTATCACCTGCAGCGGCAAATTAAAGGCGTTACATAAGCAGCGCCTTTTATAAAATTATTACTGTCATTCCCGCACAAAGGTCTTTCACTTTTCACTTTTCACTTTTCACCTTTATGCCTCGGTTCGTTGCAGAAAACAAAGGATGATAATCTGTTTCGTGAGCCACGAACTAGGGCGAATGAATATGACTAACATTTAACCTTTTGAACCATTCATCCACTATTGATTCCCCCTATTATCTCCCAGCTATCTCCCATTTCCGCCCTAGCAAACAGGACAATTATTCGCATCATTCCCACATCAAACCCACATCAAACCCACATTAACCCACATATTTTGTGGTTTGATGTACTAATGATGCATATTTAATATATGTATGACTGCTGTCAAAGCAAAGGCTTTCAGGAGTAAACCTTAAACAATCTATAGAAGGCTGATGAACTGGGAAGATGGGAACACGGATATAAAAGGGTTCAAAGGTTTAATGGTTCAAGGGTTCAAAGGTTTTTGGATTGAAGTGTATATAATTTATTGAGATGACATTATTTGGATGAACTGGAGTGATAGGAACACGGATGACACGGATAAAAGAAGACCATTCTTTTGCTACGCAAAAGAAAACGGATAAGGCACGGATCGGCATCGCTTCGCTCTGCTTCGGATTGAAGTGTATATGATTTACTCAAACTATTTTATCTGCGACCATCCGGTTATCCGTTTTATCAGCGTTCTATCTTTTTGGAACACGGATAAGCTTTATATTTTATGCCGTTGCAGGTATTTTATTTAGGATCACATCCTCCTGTAATTACTCATTATCCTCTACCGAATGGATATACGTAGAAAATTTAGTGGGGCAATTGTGTTGTAAGATATGTTCAACCAGTTCTCTAACCCTATCTCCTAAAACGGATGATTCATGTCCTTTTTTTTTGTGCGACGAATCAAGACAAAGCGTAATAAAAAAACCGACCTATTAAGATCGGCTTTGAAGTATTATTTTCTAAACTGTTATTATTGTAGAAAACAATATAGTCGGGATGACAAGATTTGAACTTGCGACCCCACGCCCCCCAGACGTGTGCGCTACCGGGCTGCGCTACATCCCGAAATGATTTTAAAAAACAAATGTAAATGCAAATTGTACAAATTCAAAAAAACATTCCGCTTACAATACCTGTAAAACAAAGACCAAAATAAAATCCTGGTTTACTTATTTTGTTGCTGCTTTTCGGTTATCAGCAATTTATAAAAAAACATCATTCGCTTTAAATCGGATATACCTATGCGCTCATCAATACCATGAAAACCTTTTGGATCCTGTATAGGTATAAAATTAAGAACAGCATCGCTAAAACTGCGAAAGTAACGTGAATCCGTAGCTCCAAGCATCAGAAAAGGTGATACCAAAACATTGGGCACTATTTTATAGGTAATGGATTCTATTTTTTTAAAGGCTGGATGATCTGATGCTGTAGTGCTAGACGGCTCCATTAATGAAATGGTTTGCTTTTTTACAGCTACTCTATTATCATTGATGGCATTTTTTACAAAATTTACAACATCCTCACTGGTTTGCCCCGGCAGAATGCGGCTGTTAAATGTGGCTTTGGCAACAGATGGAATAACATTGTCTTTGATACCGGCTTTTACAATGGTGGGAACCAATGTTGTATGAATAGATGCATTCATTTCTTTGCTTTGCTCCATCTGATCTATTACCATTCTTTTAAAAAGCCAAAGGTTACTCAAGGCCATTCGATTCATAAATTTTCCTCCCGGGCCGGTACGTTGCAGTAGTTCCTTTACTGGCGGAGTGATGATTGCAGGCATTTGATGCTCCCTAATTTTCACGATTGCTTTATTCAAAACGTCGATGGCTGTTTCTTTAAGGGGCATGGAAGAATGACCTCCTGGAATCTCTACCGTCAAATCAATATTTACATATCCTTTTTCACCGGTTGCTATAACTGCAACAGGACGGTTCAAGTCTTTAAAATGCTGCAAATCTATTTGTCCGCCTTCATCCAATACCAGGGCCGGTTTAATATTGTTTTCTTTAAACCATTTTGAAAATGTTCCTGCTCCTCTTCTGCCGGCTATCTCTTCATCGTGCCCAAAACATAAATAGATGCTGCGCTCTGGTGTATAATTTTCTTTCAGTAATTGCTCCACCGTTTCCATGATTGCTACAACCGATGCTTTATCATCTACTGCACCCCTGCCCCAAATGGTATCGTTTTTAATAAGACCACTAAAAGAAGGCACCGTCCATTTACTTTCTGCCACAGCTTCCACAGGCACAACATCCATATGTGCCATTAATACATAAGGGCTTAGTGTACTGTCTTTCCCTTTCCATGTAAATACATAACTGAATTGATTAAAAATCTGCCTAGGTAATTTTTCATGTATAACTGGAAAGGAAGCTTCCATAAAAACCCTGAATTTTGTAAACTCAGTGGTATCAATGGCCAAAGTATCGCCAAAAGAAATTGTTTTTATCTGTATTGCTTTGCTAAGGTGTTGGGCTACCGAATCAGCGCCGCCACTAATAACCATTGAATTCTGTATGGGCAGCACTTTGTTAAACCTGAATGTATTAAACAATACAATACCAGCAACAATAAAAAATACCAATAGTAAAAAATATACAACTCTTTTGATCATGATTATAAATTAAGGGAGGAAGATACGGAAATGACATAGAATACCTGCCCCTTCATTCATTTAAAATAACAATCTTATCAAAACAGGGTTGGTCACAAATTTTTGTTAAGTGTAAAATACATGCAGCAAACAACCATATAAAAATGCCTTTACAGTCAATTGTATTATATTCATCACTTAATGCTCTAATAAAATTGCTTATGAAGTCAATCGTATTATTTACAGTTTTTATTGCAACAGGTATTGTGTCTAAGGCACAATTTACAGCACCCGGACAAAAAGTAATTTCCGGAACTTTTAGTATTGGCAATGCCAATAATTTAGCCAAATCCGGCAGCACCAATGAAAATAAATCCACCAATTTTTCAACCGGAATCAAAGTGGGTAAATTTATAAAGAAAAATGTGCTCACTTCCTTTGCCCTATCTCATAATTATAATAGCACAAAACAAATAAGCACTACAAATACCAGTAAAAGCATTGCTAATGGCTTCTCCGTTTCTTATGGAAAAACATATTTTAAAGAGATAGCAAAAAAACTATATGTTGGAATTGGAGGATCTGCTGGTATCGGATACAATAGTTCCAAACAAAGCAATACCCAGTCACTTGATATAGGTAAATCTGAAGGTTATAATATAGGTTTTGCGGTAGCACCCATTTTAAGCTACCAGCTAACCGATCGGTTC
>CANNJE010000135.1 GCA_947504605.1 Chitinophagaceae bacterium | reverse complement strand
GGTATAAACTAGCCAATTGGGTAATGCCCATGGTTCTTTAAATTTCATAACCGGCTTAATGCCTCTATAAATAGTAATTGCCCATAAAATAAAAACAACGCCTAATAAAATTTGCCAAATTTTACCTAATTCAACAAATTCCCAACCTTGATTTCCTAATAAATACCAATTATTACCTAACATTCCTAGAGGCCCCATTAGCATTCCAATAAAAGATCCTCCAACTAAAAATATAATTAGCCAATAAATTACATTAATCAGTTTAGTTTGTTTTTTAGATTGGATAGGACTAACCAATGACATCATAAAAAACGAAGCTCCTATCCAACAGGCAGAAATCCATAATATAGAAAGCTGAATATGCCAACTTCTTGTAACTGTAATGGGTAAAACAGTAGATAAATCAAATCCAAAGTAATGTACAAATCCTACAAAGTCATGAACAGTTAAAATTCCAGCTAAAACTTGAATTCCAAATAACAAAATGGCAGCATAAAAATATTTGAAAGTGGCCCTTTGTATACTATCTGGAACAAATTTTTCAATTTCGGCTTTCGTCATAAATTGCTGTGTATTATTTGTATAAGCAGCATCGTCTAATTTTTCAAGTTTGCCATGATAAAAAAGGATAATTCCTAATCCAAAAATTAGTCCAAGCGAACCAATTATACTCCATAATATAATAGCAGCGCTAGGCATATTTCCTGCACTAGAATCGTAAGGCCAATTATGTGTGTAGCTATATGTTTTGCCAGGCCTTTTTACGCCACAAACCCAGGCTCCCCAATAGAAAAAAGAAGTTAATCTAGTTATTTCTGTCTTGTTTGAAATATATCCAAGAGGTTTAAAACCTTCTATTGCTGATGAGTCTGTAAATTTTAATTCATAGTATTTTATTAATTCCTGCACTGCATATTCTTGTCCAGCCGATAATATTACGGTATTGTCCTTATTATTAAATCTATTTAATTTTATTTCTTCTTTTACTTGTTCAGCAACTCCTTTATTTAATAAATTAAAATTTGAATCATTTTTTATGAGCTGTAAATAATATTCATTCATATACTTACAACTATAATGCAATGCTTCTGCAGTAAAATCTGGACCCCTTAATGCGCCATCTCCAAACATACTTCCATATTCCATTAAAGCATATTTTTGAAAAATTGCTTGTCCTTCCAATACTGCTTCTTTAGAAATAATTGTTTGTCCTTTTTCTGAAATAAAATTTGGAATAGGAGGTGCTTGTGTATAAGTGTGTATTCCAATGCTTGTAACTCCAATTATGCTAATTGTAAAAATTAGCAACAAAGGCAACCACCAATTTTTTGGGTTTAGCAAATAACTTATGAACGTTTTTTTTGACATAGAATTGCATTTTAAATGTCAAGTTAGAATTTGGCATATTAACATTTAATGATTACAATCATAAACGAATAAAAAGGCCACCGCCTTGGTTCCTGACTGCAGGAACCGAAATTGGATTTGAAAATGGTTCGTGCAGTCAGGAATCCGGCAGTAGCAATGGCAAGTTTCCTTCCCAGCAACGTCTCCCGCAGGGGACGTTGCGTCACTAATAAACGCCCCTTGCCGCCGCAGGTAGTTGCCGCCGTCTGGTCTCCGACCAACGGCTATAGCCAATGCCACAACGCTTATTACAAAAAATATAAAACACAACCAAAGCATTGGCCCGTTGGTCAGGAGGCCAAACGGGGGCAAGAATTTAAAAATGGTTCGTGGAGACACGAACCACGGCAGTAGTAGTTGCTGGGAAAAAAACCAGTATAGCTTCATTTTTGTTCAAGCTTTTCAATTCTATTTAACAGCTTCTCAATTTTTTCGTCTTGTTTTGTTATTTGTTCTTGTTGCTGCTGTATAATGATTTGCTGTTCCTGCAATGCTTTAATAGCAATTACCCCAAGGCCACTGTAGTCCATCGTTAACACTGGTTTGGTTATATCACGGTCGTATCGTTGATACACCAATTCAGGAAAAAATGGTTGCAGATCCTGGGCCATAAAACCAAGCATACGTTTATCTGTGTCCTTATTGTCAATATAATTAAAACTGTAAACAGGCAATTTCATGATGGTTTCCAAAACGGGTTTTAATGGCTGTATATTTTTTTTTCTGTTGCGGTCAGATAAGGCCGTGTAAACACCGGTTACCCTGTCAATATTGGAACGCAGCGATCCATTGGAATAAAAATTTAGGGAACTGTCAATCTGACTTACATACAAACCCCACTTTAAATTAATACTAGTGGGATGTCTTAGCGAAAGTTGGTCTCCATTGCTAAAGCCGGTTATTTGTAAGCGTCCTTCGGTAACATTATTGATATCAGATGGATAAGCACCAATACCCACATTATGCCTGAACATAGCCAAAGAAGGGGTATCAGCAGTGAGCGTATTTTGTGGAGCTGCTGTTACATAAAAAGCAAGTCCATTTGTTTGCGTGCTTTGATTAATGCCCTTATTATTGATATAAGACGAAATGGCTACGTTATTAGCCGTTCCTGAAGTTCCGCTAGTGGTAAGATAATTATTTTCAAAAACAATGGTCGTTTTTTGTAATGAATCCCAGCCCGCAGTTGTTTTTAGATTTACGCCTGATATCACCAATGCCGTAATATTATTTTTGTTGCCATTTAGCGAGGAGTCCAGTTTTTTTAGAATTTTTAATTTAGGAATAAAGTTGGTAGAAGAGCCCGTATAATTGTCCATGATCTCCACTCCGTCGGCAGTATCTCTTAATTTAACACCCAAAATGCCCCCGGGTTGCCAAACATTATCATTTAGATTATCGGCAAGCTTTATCCATGTTAACGCATTAATACTGTAATAATAAAACCCCCTGGTCATATCGTTTCTTACACCCGGTTGCGTGGTATTAAAAACCAATAGGCCATGTGCAGGACTAGGAATACTCGTTACATCACGAAGGCTATCAATTGATACTTGTGGTATTAATATTCCTTTATTGGTACTGTTAACGTGAAGGAGGGCAGCGGCATTTGGGCTTGCAGTTCCTATTCCCACATTTTGGGCTTTTGTAAAAATGGTGCTGAAAATAAACAAACTGGTAAAGATTAAGTAACGCATGGTAGGTAGATTAAATTAAAATGTAAAATCAATAATGATAGTAATTCTATAAATGACTAAAGCAAATCAGCCAAGATTAATCTTTCAATGGAATTGGAAATAGAAAAAAAGGGGTACTCTTTTTGTAGTAGGATGATGGAAACTCAAATATATGGAATTGGTTAATTAGAAATTATACCTTAAAAGGGGTATTTTTTATCAGCCTCGGTTGGGCTATAGGAAACGAAGTATGATAAAATGATTACTCTCACATTTTTACATGATGCAAATCAGATAGGATTCTGATAACAGGTTTTAAATTACTCTGTCAAAAAAAACGACGCTCAGCAACCTAAAATACTAGTCATGTATAGTAAGAGTGCCAGAAAACAGCTGCTACAGGAATTGCCTGCCTATCTACTTTTATCTTCTATAAGTATATACATTATCCAAGCATTTTTAAACATGTTTAAAAGGAGGACCATAATATGAAAAGAATTGGTATTCTAACAGGTGGTGGTGATGTGCCCGGATTAAATCCGTGCATAAAAACGGTGGTGAACCGTGCTATTGATGAAGGGTATGAAGTGGTTGGCATCCGGCGTGGCTGGGGCGGGCTGCTGGAACTGAATGCAACAGACCCTGAATCGGTAAACAAACATACCGAAGTACTAACAAAGGATAAAGTGCGTACGATTGACCGTACGGGTGGCACTATCCTGCATACCAGCCGTACCAATCCCGGCAAGGTAAAAGCCAAAGCGGTTCCTGAATTTTTAAAGGATCCTGCGCATCCGGAAGCGGAAGCTGCCGATACCAGTCTGCGTGATTTTACGCCACATGTAATGAAGAACCTGGACCTGATGGGGATTGAAACCCTTATCCCAATTGGTGGGGATGATACCCTGAGTTATGGGGAGCGTTTGCACCGGGAAGGGATTAAAGTAGTGGCTATTCCAAAAACGATGGACAATGATGTGTATGGTACCGATTATTGTCTTGGTTTTAGTACAGCAATTACCCGCAGTGTGCAGTTTATACACCAGTTGCGTACGAGTACGGGTTCTCACGAACGAATTGCTATTATTGAATTGTTTGGTCGCAACTCAGGCGAAACGGCCCTTATTAGTTCTTACCTGGCAGGGGTGGATCGTGCATTGATTTCAGAAGTGCCATTTGATCCGGAAAAACTGGCCGAACTAATCATGAAAGATAAAAGAGATAACCCCAGCAATTATGCCATGGTATCTGTGAGTGAGGGTGCCCATATGGTGGGTGGTATGGTGGTAGAGTATGGTGAAACAGATGCTTATGGACATCAGAAATTGGGCGGCATTGGGGAGATAACCGGTGAGGCATTAACGAAGATTACGGGAGAAG
Organism: Chitinophagaceae bacterium; assembly: GCA_947504605.1. Classification (GTDB taxonomy): domain Bacteria; phylum Bacteroidota; class Bacteroidia; order Chitinophagales; family Chitinophagaceae; genus Ferruginibacter. Next base: position 2,988 of record CANNJE010000135.1, on the reverse strand, counting down.
GTATTATCAATCAAACCGTGGCATACCTGATGCGTTCGGGTGCGCCGGATGCACTTGATCTGATGATGGCAACGAACTATGCGAGTCTGGCAGTGAGTCTTATCAAGGATGGGTCGAGCGGCCGTATGGTGGCATTAAGGGAAGGTAAATACACCCATGTGCCGATGAGTATGGTTGCCAGCGGTGTGAAGCGGGTAGATGTGGATGAGTTTTATGATGTGGAACAGTACAGGCCAAGGATTCGCAGCGTGATGGGTAAACCGATGTTTTTGTATTAGGAGTAAAAATTGGTTCGTGAGACAGGAATCAAGGCAATGGGAGTGATAACTGGTTCGTGAGACAGGAATCAAGGCAATGGGAGTGATAACTGGTTCGTGAGACAGGAACCATGGCAAGGGTGAGACAGGAACCAAGGCGATTAGGCGATTAATTATAATTACTTTTTAAAAATAATAGTATGTCTGTAAAAAATTTAAATGAGCTGCTGGGCGATAAAGCCGAGTATTTGCTCAATCATCAATCTAAAACAATTTCTAAAGACCAGTTACATTTGCCGGGTCCTGATTTTATAGACCGCATCTGGATAAACAGCGACCGCAATCCACAGGTATTGCGCAACCTGCAGGGAATGTATAATCACGGTCGCCTGGCCAATACCGGTTATCTTTCTATCCTTCCTGTTGACCAGGGTATTGAACACAGTGGCGGTGCTTCTTTTGCAAAGAATCCTATTTATTTTGATCCGGAAAATATTATCAAGCTGGCCATGGAAGGAGGCTGTAATGCAGTGGCTACTACTTATGGCGGTCTGGGTTTTATGTCAAGAAAATATGCGCATAAAATTCCTTTTATTGTTAAGATAAATCACAATGAATTTCTAACCTATCCAAATAAATTCGACCAACTTATGTTTGCTTCTATTAAGGCAAGCTGGAATTTAGGGGCTGCTGCTGTTGGCGCAACAATCTATTTTGGCAGCGATGAATCTGCCAGACAGATACAGGAAGTGAGCAAGGCTTTTGAAATGGCGCACGAACTGGGTATGGCAACCATACTTTGGTGTTATCTGCGTAACCCTGCATTTAAAACAAAAGAAAAAGATTTTCATGTATCAGCAGATTTGACCGGTCAGGCCAATCATTTGGGGGTAACGATTGAAGCGGATATCATCAAACAAAAATTGCCGGAAAACAATGGAGGATACCTTGCATTGAATTCGAAAGAATCGCCTTATGGCAAAAATGATCAACGCATTTATGAGGAACTAACCAGTGTTCATCCGATTGATCTTTGCCGTTATCAGGTGGCCAATTGTTATATGGGGCGTGCGGGATTGATTAACAGTGGTGGTGCTTCTTCAGGTGCCGGCGATATGGCCGAAGCGGTTGCAACGGCGGTGGTAAACAAACGTGCGGGTGGTATGGGACTCATCAGTGGCCGCAAAGCTTTTCAGCGTCCAATGAAAGAGGGTGTTGAAATATTGAATGCGATACAGGATGTGTATTTGGATAAGAGCGTTACGATTGCTTAAGTGATTTTTATGTATTTTCTTAATCCCGTTTCTAGAGACGGGATTTTTTTATGTGCACGGGGCATAGTGCATCTGAAAATTGTTTCGTGAGATAGGAACCAGTTAACATAGATAGTTTATAGCGGAACGGAAATTTTATGGGACAAGGGTGACCTTGGCAACGGTTAGGTAATGCAGGTACCCCGGGGTCGCAAAGGTCCCACTACTGACTATAATAAAAAATACAAGAGGCTTAGATGATTAACAACAGCTAATACCAGTAAATAAATGCATGCAATATTTTTGCAATCAGTTAATAGTTGCTTAGCTTCATAAGACATTGGCTACTCCGGCAACGGCTAAGCAGTGCAAGCCGCCCGGGTAATCCAACTTTCCACAACTACCTACTATGGAAAAAGATAATAAAAATACTAGCGGTTTTATACCAGCCCATGGCGGCTATCGGAAATTGATAACTTTCCAAAAATCACAAATAATTTACGATGGTACTGTTTATTTTACTAAACGCTTTTTTCATAAATACGATCGCACTATTGACCAAATGGTACAAGCTGCCCGCAGCGGTAAACAAAATATTGCAGAAGCAAGTGTAGCTTCGGCCACTTCAAAAGAAACGGAAATAAAACTTACTAATGTAGCCCGTGCATCGCTTGAAGAACTGATGCTAGACTATGAAGATTTTTTACGCACCCATAAACTTACACAATGGGGCAGCACTCATAAACTTTCTAAGCGCTTCGGCGAATTGAACAAAACAGCTAACGCTACTTACGAAACATATATTAAAGCAATTGAAAACCCTGACCCTGAAATTTGCGCTAACTCCATGCGTTGTCTCATTAATATTGTTATATACTTATTAAAGCAACAGATAAAAACATTGGAAAAGGAGTTTTTGCAACAGGGTGGTTTAAGGGAACGAATGATAAAGGCAAGAATTGAATATCGCAATAAAAAAATGTAAGTATTTGCAGTGGGAATATTTTTTTATTTCATGGGACAATGCTGACCTTGGCGACAGCTAGTTAGTAAAGTTTACCAGCGGCGCTAAAGTACCACAGCTTTTGTTGCTGGGGGAAAGGCATCATTGTAAATGATCAATACAAAATAGTAAAGTCGGTGCCTGATCCTACGGTGAAATTGGCCCCGGCGTTTAGGGATAATGTACGGATGATGATATTGGAATTGGTTAATACCGTTCCGCTGTTGATGAATACATCTGTGTTGGCATCGGGTATCTTTCCGCAACTCCAGTTGGCCGGGTTTTCCCATGCACTGCTCACAGCACCTGTCCAGTAATTTTGCCGGCAATTGCTGGTATATACAGCTATATAGCCCGTTTTATTGGTAGCCCCATTTGATTGAAATTGCAGGGTCATGGCGCCATTGGTAGCAGTCACCGCCGCCGGTAAACCAATGCCGGTAAAACTGCCGATCAAGGGGGCAGCAGTGGATGT
>CANNJE010000134.1 GCA_947504605.1 Chitinophagaceae bacterium | reverse complement strand
TAGGATTTCCTGTTGTACTCAAATTCACTGATAAAAAGTATAGCGGCACTACTAACCCAAGTATTTTTTGAATCCATCAAAGAATAAATCGTATGATAAATCATAAGGGCGGTATCGTGTTTGGAAGAAGACTTTAGTGAATCAACAGTTAGATATTCATCGTAATCATTGTTCATAATAAAATAGCAGATCGTATTGTACTGAATTTCTTCATTATTACTGTTGAGTAAGGGAAGATAATCAGCCTCTTTAAAATGAGGAATATCGACACTATAAAAACCTACATTCTTCTCCACCTCGCCCCCGCAACCCGGTGCCATGAGGGGAAGTATGATACTTATACATATTAATGCTGTAATAGCAGAACGAAATAAATTTTTCATGCCGTCAATTTTAAAGCAAAAGGTATTAGCTTTTTAATTTAAAATGGATGACGGAAATTGGCAGAATCATTGAATTTAATCATACTTGATCGTATTGACCAGAGAGTTGAATGAAGGAGTTCTTGTAAATATTTATACATTAACCATTCATTGCATCGTATAGAATGGAAACACTAATTATATTTTTTGTGAAAACCTACACCATAAGCCATTCCCAAACCACATAACTTTGGTTGGCTATATTTCACGATATTTTGAACCCAAAACTGCGACCAAAACCGGTTGGTTTACCAATAGGGATAAGGTCATACAGTCTATATATCTTCTTTTCTTTTTTAAACCATTTAATGTTGGCTTCAAAGGAGGCTCCTGTATATCTGGATATATCTTAAAACTGCAGGTTATTGGCATTCTTGTAATATTGTGAAAACTTATTGAGGGGTGGGCTTAAAGAAAAACTATACCCCTTGCTTTTACGAATGAACCTCCAACCATATAATAAGGCAAATGCTTCCATATTGCTTTTTTGATTAGGAATTGGAAACGGAAAAAAGGGAGATAAAACAGTAACCCGCATCTTAACTGTTCCTACATAACGAAAAGTCAGCATACTTTTACCGGTTTGACAATGAATAGATGCTCCCCCCGTAAGACCTCCAACTTTGCCCCAGGAATGCCCAAATGCAATTACACACATTTGCTAAATAATGTATAAAAGTATTTATTGTTATAATAAATATTTTTGTTTACTTCACTTAACTTAAACCAGCTATTAATGAGAAATAATCGCCTCTATGCACGTAGTGTATTCCTTTTATTATTAAATCTAATTTGTAATCTATGGGTAAATGCACAAGTTAGCATAACAGCTACCAATACTGCATTTACGCAAAATTTCAATACATTAAAAGCAACAGCAGGAACCTCTGCTACATTACCCACAGGTTGGAAATTGTTAGAAACAGGTACCAATGCCAATACTACCTATTCCAGTGATGCAGGAACTACCTCAACAGGAAATACCTACAGTTATGGCACAGGTACAACTACTGAAAGGGCATTGGGCACTTTACTTTCAGGAACCTTGCTTTCTAAGCTGGGTGTTCAATTAAAAAATAGTACGGGCCAAACAATAACTTCTATAACCATTTCCTATACAGGGGAAGAATGGAGATGTGGCACTGCCGGAAGAGCAGATCAGTTGGATTTTCAATATAGCCAATCTGCAACCTCACTTTCTACAGGAACCTGGATTGACGCTAACAGCCTAGATTTTTTAAGTCCGGCCACAACAACGATTGGTGCCAAAGATGGCAATGCAGTGGCCAATAAAACTTTAAAAACTGCAACGATCACTGGTTTAAGTATAGCGGCTAATGGATTGTTTTGGTTAAGATGGGTTGATTTTGATGCGAGCGGTTCCGACGATGGATTGGCAATTGATGATTTTTCTATTAAATTAAATGGAGGTGATTTAACTGCGCCGCTGGTTGCTTCATTAAATCCTACAAATAGTGCTACTGCTGTAGCACTAAACGGCAATCTTGTTCTAAACTTTAATGAAAATATTCAGAAAGGAACAGCAGGTAATATTTTGATAAAAAAATTAAGTGATGGCTCTATTGTAAACACAACCCTTGTTACGGCAACTTCTGTTACAGTAAGTGGAGCTGTTGCTACGATACCTTTTAGCGCTTTGACCAATAGCACAAGCTATTATGTTGAAATACCGGCTGGAACTTTTAAAGATATAACAGGCAACAATTTTGCAGGTTTTGCTGGTTCTACCACTTGGTCCTTTACCACTTTGGCAGTGGCTTCACCAAGTATTGCTGTAAATCCTGCGACGATAGATTTTGGATTTGTTGCTGCTGGTACAAACAGCCCTGGAAGCAGCATTATATTTACAGCATTAAATATAACAACAAATGTAGTCCTTACAGTAGCATCTGGTTTTGAATTATCAAAAGATGGCGTTACGTACGGTAGCACCCTGAATTATACCCAGGCAGAAGCATTGGCTGGACAAACCTTTTTTGCAAGATGCTCCCCTACTGCTATCAATACGAATTACAGTGCACTTATTAATTTTAGCAGTACCGGATTAAACCAAAATATAGTACAATTACTGGGTAATTCAAATGTGACAGTTACTCCCGGGCCACTCAATTATTATTTTGGAAATATGCATTCCCATAGCAGCTATTCTGATGGTAATGCGGATGACCTTACAAAAATTCCGGTAGATGATTATGCATTTGCAAAAAATGCCCTTTGTTTTGATTTCCTTGGTTTAAGCGAACACAACCATGTTGCAGCAGGAATGCATTTGGCAGATTGGCAGCCTGGACGCAACGCTGCAACTTCAGCTTCAACCACTTCTTTTGTGGGTATGTATGGCATGGAATGGGGTGTCATCAGCGGAGGTGGTCATGTAATTGTTTATGGTATGGATTCTCTTATAGGATGGGATCCTGGACAATATCAATTGTATGTACCTAAAAGTCTTTACGCTGGTAAAGGAGGCTTATTTGATGTAATTAACAAACATGGCGGAAATGCTTTGGCTTATTTAGCACATCCCAACAACACCGACTACAACAACCTGCTTAATGGCACTTATGATATTGCATCAGATAATGCTATTGTAGGCACAGCCGTAGAAAGTGGCCCAGCTTTTTCTACCAATACATCCTATTCAAATCCAGCTACCTCCATGTCCTATTTAAGTTATTATAAAAATATGCTTTCAAAGGGGTATCATTTAGGTCCAACAATTGATCATGACAATCATAACATGACTTTTGGCAGAACTACAAAATCAAGACTGGTTGTTTTAGCAGCTTCCCTAAGTGAAAATAATTTGCTGGATGGAATGAAACGAATGCGCTTCTATGCATCACAGGATTGTGCTGCCAAAATTAATTACAGCATCAACAATCAACCCATTGGCAGCATTGTAACACAGGCTGGAGCTCCTGTTATTTCTGTTACCAGTAATACTTCCAGTGCAGTCATTTCTGTTTTAGTTATGGCGGGCGTACCTGGTAGCGGAACAGTTGCAACTCAAATGACCAGCAGCAGCAATGGTACATTTGTTTTTACGGATAATACACTCAACAATTTATCGCAGCGTTATTATTATCTCGATATTACGGAGGCTAATGGTTCAAGAATTATTACTTCACCAATTTGGTATACCAGAAATGATCTAAGTATTCGTAATGCAACACTGACCTCTTTCTTTACCGTTAATGAAGAAGACAGGGTTATACTAAAATGGACAACCGAAAACGAAACAAACGGACAGTTTTTTGATATAGAACGTTCAGTTGACGAAGGAAGAACCTATTCAAGCATTGGGTCGGTTGCTGGCAAAGGAATCTCTGATGCTGTATTAACTTATGGTTTAACCGATCTAAAACCAATAGACGGAGTAGCTTATTATCGCCTTATTCAAAAAAACAAGAATAGCGGAATTAATTTTACAGATATCAAAGTTGTTAATAGAAAAAATATACCTGCTGCTTATTTCACTATTTATCCAAACCCTGTTCATGGGTTGCTTAATGTAAAACTAACAGCCACTTCAATAGAAAATACATCTATTGAAATTTATGATATGGTTGGAAGAATGATGCTTACCAATAAATTAGTGCTTTCTCCGGGAGATCAGAATATTCAAATAGATATGAGTAATCTGCAAAATGGAACCTATACACTTAAATTAAAAATGGGAAATAAAACCACCTCGCAATTGGTAAATAAATTTTAACCAAACTCTTTATTACAACAAACCCCGGCTATTCAAGCCGGGGTTTGTTGTTTGTAGCAAAATGTAACAAAGTAATTAATAAACATTCTAATTATGGAAACATAGAAATTAATAAACCCCAGCATAGACTGGGGTTTATTAAAATTTTAATTTATTGGTAGATCATATGATTTCAATTATAGAAATCCATTATTTTCATCGGTCGGGGATAAATAATTTTCAATGGTAGGAATTAAAGGTTCTAGATATCAATCGTAGTTCTACATTAAAGGGATTTAATTATTTTATAATTGTATTTTTCGGTTTTTAATTACAATATAAATATAGAACGGTTTTTTGCTACAGTTTTCAATTGTTACATTGAATTCCTAAAATCAAGTATTTAAACTATATATCACTAAGTAACTATACTTAGTGATATATAGTATTGCCAACTATATAATAAATAGTAGAGTTAAAATGTATTTCCCTCCTCATAAACTATAACTAAATATTAATCACTAAACCCATTGATTAATATCATTGTCATCCGTCCCATAGCCTTGTATCTTTCTAAAGCATTGATCTCATTTATTTAATTTAAAACACAAGGTCATGATACAAATTAATATTAAAAACTCGCTATTTGTTGGGGTTTTAGCTTTGTTATTTGTTACCACAAACAACAATACTTACGCTGCTAAGAGCATTGTACCTCTAAAATCAAAACCTGCTATTGAACAATGGAAGAATTTTAAGGCAAGTGAATTAATCAGATTATCAGCAAAAGAATACAGCAGCATTACAGGCGAAAGGATGAACTTAAAACAAAGGATTTCTTTTTCAATTTTAAAAAGCAGAATGAAACATGAGCTTAAAAAAAATCCTGATCTTATAGCTGGACAATCAGTAGCTGCACAAAAAAAATTAGGAACAGGTTGGTGGATAGTAATTGTTGTAGGAGTTGTTCTTGTAATTGGAATAATCATATTTGCAATCGAAGGGATTGATGTTGGTCTTACTACAGGCTAATTGTTACAATTGAAATAATAAATAGAGTATTTTTTAAAAAGGAAATTCAACCTACTACATTATCGCTGCTATTCAAGTAAGTCAGGCAGGGGTATTAAGACATAAATATATTATTCCTTCGGAATAATATAAAAGCAATGCTTTATTTGTGCCTTTACCCCTGTTTGTCTTTTATTGGAAAAAGTACATTAATAAACAGGATTGTCAGACATCTTAATATCACTAGATATCAATAGCAAGTCGATGGATACTAGTTTAAAACATTAACTTATCAATTGGTTTATTGTACGATTAATTTTATTGCAGGATTAGCATCTACTTTAAGTAAGTAAATCCCCGGTACAGGTTTTTCCTTTAACTTAACTTGTAAAGGATTTGCCTGCAATGAAAACAACCCAGTAAAAAATATACTCCCGTCCATACGCACTAATTGTACTTTTGATAATTTTTCCGAATGGGCAGTTCCTTGGATAGTAAGTACATCACCTGTTAAAGGATTAGGATAGACTTGAAAAGCTGTTGTATTTTCTAAATAATTGATGGATTTTATATCATACACTTTAATTCGTCCATCTTTATCAACCTGAGTTAAACGATAAAAATTACGACCAGCAAAAGGAAGTTTATCTATAAACTGATATTCCTTAATATTATACGAACCTGCTTTTGCCAAAACATTTCCCAGCAAATTAAAAGACCTGCCATCTAACGATTTCTCAATGATATAATGATCATTATTTAATTCATTATTGGTCGCCCAATTGATAGCCACGGAGCCATCACTTTGAATTTTTGCGGTATAATTGAATAGGTTAACCGGAAGAACAGTCCCGATGCATACATCTCCTACAGTGTAACTATGAGGTGTTAAACTTGAATTTCTTTCCCCTCCTGAAGGAACCTGATAAGTAAAATAAATACTAATAGGAGTTCCATTGGTAATGGCTTTGGTAAACCTAAAATCTGAACCAATTGCAGTCATAGCATACCCTGGATAGACACCAGTTAAACCTTCCCTTACATAAATATAAACATAAGAACAACCTGCAATAGGTGTTAGCGGATGAAATGAAAACACAACATTCCCTGCAATGGTTTCTGCTTTATAAAAGTAATCTGCATTAGGAACTGTTCCACAAAATCCTGCTGAATTATTAATATTCACAACAACATGCACCAAAGCAGACAAAGAACTAAGCGAATTATTATCGGTTACCCTGGCAGAAATATTGTAATTCCCTGCCGGCACATCGGTCCAGGTATAGCTATATGGAAAAGTCAAATCTGTGTTTAATAAAACAGCCCCATTAAAAAAATCCACTTTGCTAACAGAACCATCATTATCTACGGCATTGGCATTAATGGTTATTGTTGCTAGCTCTGTATAGCTGGCAGAATTTATAGGCGATACAATATTAATAGTTGGTATTCCAGTCACTCCTGTACAGTTTGTTCCCACCGTATAACTATGTGGATAGATACTTGAATTGGCTTCCCCTCCTGCCGGCACTTGGTAGGTAAAGTAAAAACTAACAGGCGTAGCATCTCCGATTGTTTTAGTAAAAACAAAATCTGTTCCGATTGCATTCATGCTATACCCTGCATAACCACCGGAAAGGCCTTCTCTAATGTAAATAAGCGAATACAAGGACCCTGAAATAGGCGTTAGTGGATGCATGGTAAATGTTACAACCCCAGCATTTGTTTCAGCCTTATATTCATAATCTCCACTAAAAGCGGTGCCACAATAGCCATTGGTATTGGGTGCATTCACAACAATATTTACTGGTATAGAAATGGTTGAAAGTGCATTGTTATCTGTAGCCTTTGCCGTTAAGGTATAAGAGCCTGCCACAACATTCGACCATGTAAAGCTATAAGGACTTGACAAATCTTCTCCTAAAAGGGTAACACCGCTGTAAAACTCAACCTTGGTTACAGTACCATCTAAATCTGATGCACTTGCATTAATAGTAATACCCGCAGGTGATGTAAAACTGGCAGATTCGGCAGGTGAGGTTATAGATACACTAGGTGCACCTGTAACACAATCTGTGCCCGTTAAATAGGCATGAGGATGGGCGCTTGAATTAGCTTCTCCACCGGCAGGAACACTATAAGAAAAATAAAAGCTTGTGATGGTTCCATTAGTGATTGATTTGCTAAATATAAAATCTCCGCCAGAAGCAGCCATCGTATAACCCGGATAAGTCCCCGTGTCTTGTCCTAAAATAGGTTTACACAAATACAATGTAAATGTATACACAACAAGACGTCGTTCGAAGGACTTTTTACAGTCAAGAACTAAAGCATTTGATTTGCAAAGACCATATTGATAATGGACTTTCTTTAAGGGAATGTGTTG
>CANNJE010000133.1 GCA_947504605.1 Chitinophagaceae bacterium | reverse complement strand
GAAGAACCTTTTAATGTAAAATTTGATAAAATCCCTGAACTTAAGGGTGCATTTATAAAAGACGGAACCGTTACAGCAGCCAATGCATCAACTATGAATGATGGTGCTGCGGCCTTGGTTTTGATCAGTAAAGAAAAGGCGGAGGAACTAGGGTTAAAGCCCATTGCTAAAATAGTTTCTTATGCAGATGCAGAACAGGCTCCGGAATGGTTTACCACAACGCCTTCGCTGGCAGTACCAAAAGCAGTTGAAAAAGCTGGGTTGAAAATGGAGGATATCTCTTTTTGGGAATTGAATGAAGCTTTTTCGGTAGTAGGAATTGAAAACAGCAGGAGAATGAAACTTGATCCGGCGACAGTAAATGTAAATGGAGGTGCTGTTTCCATTGGACATGCATTGGGTTGCAGTGGAGCAAGGATCATTGTAACGCTGATTAATGTTTTAAAACAAAACAATGCCAGGTATGGAGCTGCGGGTATATGTAATGGTGGTGGTGGTGCCAGTGCCATGGTGATTGAAAATGTATAAATTTACTCATAGCTAAAAAATGCTCCCCATAATCTAGGGAGCATTTTTATTAGGATAAAATTATATTTATTCAAAACAATTAAATCTCTATTTGTCAATATGACTGTTATAGAATAAATTTGCCGTCTAACAAAAAAACAAATAAGATAACATGCGACAAATAGCCTTTAGGGAAGCTTTAAGAGAAGCGATGCAGGAAGAAATGAGAAGAGATGAACGGGTGTTTTTGATGGGAGAGGAGGTAGCAGAATACAACGGAGCTTATAAGGTTAGTCAGGGAATGCTGGAAGAATTCGGTGAAAAAAGGGTGATAGATACTCCTATTGCTGAATTAGGTTTTACAGCTATTGCTGTGGGGGCTGCTCAAAATGGATTACGGCCAATTGTTGAGTTTATGACTTGGAACTTTGCAGTTTTACCGCTAGATCAGATACTAAATACAGCTTCAAAAATGTTGGCTATGAGTGGTGGACAGGTTGGTTGCCCCATTGTTTTTCGTGGAGCTAATGGAAGTGCAGGCCAGTTAGGAGCTCAGCATTCTACCGCATTTGAAAGTATGTATGCTAATATTCCGGGACTTAAAGTAATTTCTGTGAGTAATCCATATGATGCGAAAGGCTTATTAAAAGCAGCTATCAGGGATGATGATCCTGTTATTTTTATGGAAAGTGAAGTCATGTATGGTGAAAAAGGAGAAGTTCCTGAAGAAGAATATATACTTCCAATAGGAAAAGCATTTATCAAAAGAGAAGGAAAAGATGTAACCATCGTTTCTTTTAATAAAATGATGAAAGTAGCGTTGGGAGCAGCAGAAGAATTGGCAAAAGAAGGTATTGAAGCAGAAGTGATTGATTTGGCTACTATTCGTCCAATGGATTGGTTCACCATCTTGGAAAGTGTAAAAAAGACAAACCGTTTGGTAATTGTTGAAGAACAATGGCCATTTGCTTCTATAAGTTCAGAAATCAGTTATAGAATCCAAAAAGAGGGATTTGATTATTTGGACGCTCCGATACGTAGAATTTGTTCAGCAGATGCTCCAATGCACTATGCTCCAAACTTAGTTGCACTTTACCTACCAGATGTGGCTCGTACAGTAAAATTGGTTAAAGAGGTAATGTATCAGAAAAAATAAATATAGAACTCAGACATAAAAAAGGGAAGTTGTAGCTTCCCTTTTTTATGTCTATTATTTATTTAGACAAAATTCTATAACTAACTATATTTCAATTTATTAATAAATTAAAATACTATACAATTTATTTAAAAACTTTGTATTGAAGTATTTTTAAGCCATCGGTTCTGATAACTAAAAAGGCTCAAATAAATGAGCCTTTTTGTATTAATTTATTCAATATAAGTAAATGAATTACAGCATATTAAAATTGTTAATTGATTTTATTTAGCAATTGCCATTTTTACTTTTTTATTCTTTATTTTTTCTTCCTGTACCAACTTAACCACTTGGTCAATTTTTGATTTCCGAATGGCTGCAAAAGCTGTAAAGTCTTTAACCTCAATCAGCCCAATCTCATCTTTCTTAAGGTTTGCCCTTTGAGACAGAAAACCAACAATATCAATTTTATTGATTTTGTCTTTTTTTCCGGCTGAAATAAACAGGGTGCTCCATTTAGGTTTTTCAGGCAATGAAAGCTTTTCAGGCATCACAAAAGGCACTGAATGCTCTTTTATGTATCGTGGCAGCGTTTCGTCTTCAGCATATATAACATACACATTACCGGTAGCATTCATTCTTGCTGTACGGCCATTTCTATGAGTAAAAGAAGCTTCATCCTGAGGCATATGGTAGTGAATGATATTGCGAATATTGGCAATATCAAGCCCACGACTGGCAAGATCCGTCGTTACCAGGATATCAGAACTACTGTTTCTAAATTTACACAAAGCTACTTCACGATCTTGTTGCTCCATACCACCATGGTAAAAGACATTCACAATTCCTTGTTCATTTAAAAAATTACTGGCGCGCTCCACAGATTCTCTATGATTGCAGAACACAATGGTGGAAGTGTTTCCGGTATAACAAATCAGCTGCAAAAGTGTATCTAATTTATCTTTATTTGCCGAAAACAATGTATTGATTCTCAATACATCGGCAGCAATTCCTGTATCCAATAATTCATTTAGTGTAACCGGATTTTTCATCTGAACAAAAGCAGGGATTACTTCTGTGTAAGTAGCAGAAGTGAGCATTCTTTTCTGAACAGCAGGTAGTGATTTAATGATATATTCCATTTCCTCTAAAAAGCCCAACTCCAGAATTTTATCAAATTCATCCAGTACTAGGAACTTAATCTGGCTGAGATCGATGTTATTTCTACGGATATGATCTGCCATACGCCCGGCAGTTCCAATAATGATGGCAGGCGGCTGTACCAAATTATTTTCTTCAATTTCTCGTTTATGTCCACCATAACAGCAGGTAATTTTGAAACCTGCCTGCATTTGTTTTAAAACGCCATCTATCTGTAAAGCCAGTTCACGACTTGGGACCAAGATTAAGGCTTGACAAAGTTTAACATCTGAATTCAGCGATTCTAATATAGGAATCAAAAATGCCAATGTTTTTCCAGAACCAGTAGCTGATAAAAGTATCAGCTCATCATTTGTGCTTATAGAATCAATAGCAGCATGCTGCATTGCATTTAATTCTTTAATTTTCAGCCTTTCTAAATAACCAGCCCTGGCTGTATCTGTTTGTTCAATATTCATGCTGCAAAGCTAACTTATTAAATCTGCTTAAACCTGTTAGGTTCAATAATAGAAAGGATTTCAAATGATATTGCAGTATATTTTAACCCTTATAATTAATATTATGTTAAACAGGCGCACAGGGCTTTGCTTTTATTTTTCCCCTGCCACACTCGAGTATTAGATTGTAGCGAATGATTATTGATAATAAAATGGCCCCCATCTCTGGAGGCCATTCTTTTATTTTAAGAAGCTATGTTATACTGTTTCATCAGGTTCTGCTGCATCTTCTTTTGCTGCAGGAGTTTCTGGATTAGCATCAGCTACCGGATTTTCGGTTGCAACATTTTCAATTGCTATTCCATTTTCATCCAATACAATCTCAGCTTCTGCAAATTCTAGTTCTTCTTCCTGTTCTGCCAGTTGTGTTATAGCTGCGATAGAATCTCCTTCATCTACCTTAATTAATTTTACGCCCTGTGTGGCTCGTCCTAGTTCACTGATTTTGATAACTGCCATACGAATTGTGATTCCACTTACACAGGTAATCATCAAATCTTCTTGTTCAGATACATCCAGTAAACCTACCAGTCCACCGGTTTTGTCTGTAACATTGATGGTTTTTACACCTTTACCGCCACGGTTAGTAATTCTATAATTAGGTTCGCCGGTTTCAGGATCATCTAGTTTGGTTCTTTTGCCATATCCTTTTTCGCTTACAACAAGAATGGTTTTGGTTTTATCTTCTTTATTAATACACACCATTCCTACAACTGCATCGGTTTTTTCATCCACTTCAATACCAAATACTCCAATACCACCACGGCCAGTTGCACGCACTTTGTTTTCAGGGAAACGAATGGCACGGCCAGATTTTACCGCCATCATAATTTCACTGTTACCATCCGTCATTCTAGCTGCAATCAATTGATCACCCTCCCGGATATCAATGGCATTTATACCACTTTGGCGTGGGCGACTGAAATCTTTTAACCTCGATTTATTGATAATACCATTTTTAGTACATAAAAGGATATAATGGTTCTTTACGTATTCTTCGTCATCAAAATTCTTCACATCAATGATAGCACGTACCTTATCATCCTGCGGAATCTGGATCATATTCTGTAATGCACGTCCCTTGCTTACACGATCGCCTTCCGGTATTTTGTATACCTGCAACCAGAAACATCTTCCTTTTTCTGTAAATATCATTAAAGTATGATGCGTACTAGCTACAAATAAATGTTCGATAAAATCTTCCTGTCGTGTGCTGCTTCCTTTGGCTCCACGGCCACCACGGCGTTGTTGCCTGTATGCTGTTGCAGAAGTTCTTTTGATATACCCTAAGTGTGAAATGGTTACTACCACATCTTCATCTTCAATCAGATCCAGCATGTTTATTTCATCATCGGCGTATTCAATTTCTGTTTTTCTTTCATCACCGAATTTGGCTTTTACTTCCAACAATTCAGTTTTTATGATATCGAAACGCATTCCTTCGTTTGCCAAAATTTCTTTTAATCTTTCAATTAATTTCATCACCTCTGCATGTTCCTCTCTAATCTTGTCGATTTCCATACCGGTTAAACGTTGTAAACGCATTTCCAATACAGCTTTAGCCTGAATTTCACTCATGCCAAAATTGGTCATTAAACCTTCCTGCGCCAGATTAGGCGTAGAACTTTCCCTAATCAACTTGATAACTGCATCAAGGTTGTCCAGAGCAATGATATATCCTTCTAAAATATGTGCCCTTTCTTCTGCTTTTCTTAATTCATATTTCGTACGGCGAATCACTACCTCATGCCTAAAAACAACAAATTCTTTAATAAGATCCTTCAGATTCAAAATATGTGGTCTACCTCTAACGATGGCTACATTGTTGATCCCATAGGATGTTTGTAGTTCTGTATGCTTGTATAAGTGATTAATAACCACCTGAGCAACAGCATCTTTTTTAAGCTCTACAACGATCCTTGTGCCTTCTTTATTATTACTTTCATCGTTTACGTTACTGATACCATCAATCACTTTATCATTAACAAGTTCTCCAATTTTCCCCGCAAGCGCATCAATATTTACCTGGTAAGGGATCTCATAAATGATGAGTTTTTCACGGCCGTTAGCCAGGGTTTCTATATTCACTTTACCTCTTAGTACAACCCTTCCACGTCCGGTATGAAATCCGGCTTTTACACCTTCGAAACCAAATATGGTACCCCCTGTAGGGAAATCGGGTGCTTTTACAAACTGAATAAGTTCATCAATAGTGATGTCATTGTTTTCAATATAGGCAATACAACCATCAATTACTTCACTAAGATTGTGAGGCATCATATTAGTAGCCATACCAACCGCAATACCACTACTACCATTAACCAACAACTGCGGAATACGTGTAGGCAGTACCGTTGGTTCTTTCAGGCTATCATCAAAGTTTAACTGAAAATCTACGGTGTCTTTATCAATATCATTCAACATGGCTTCAGCCAGTTTTTCCATTCTAACCTCCGTATAACGCATAGCTGCCGGCGGATCACCACCCTGGCTACCAAAATTACCCTGACCATCAATCATTTTATAGCGCATTGCCCATGACTGAGCCATACGAACCATGGTATCATAAATTGCAGTATCACCATGCGGGTGATATTTACCCATTACTTCACCCACAATACGAGCAGATTTTTTATAGGGTTTATTGCTGGCATTGCCCAGTTCATTCATCCCAAACAAAACCCTGCGGTGCACAGGTTTAAGACCATCTCTAACATCGGGCAAGGCACGACCAACGATTACACTCATAGAGTAATCGATGTAAAAGGTCTTCATTTGCTCCTCAATATTTACGGGAATTATTTTACCTCTGTTATTGAGGTTACTTCCTTCAAATTTATCCTGATTTTCCATATTATAATATCCTCTGTTGTAGGCTTGCGAAACTAACCTTTTTTGGCCGTTTTTCCTGATGAAAACACATGTTTTTATTGATTATTTTACACATTTATACCCTTATTGTGGACAAGTTTAAAAATATCGTTTTATCCTCTCTCATTTGCCTCAAAAAACGCCTGTTTATGTTGATATTTTGAACAGGTAGAACATCTTGCCAATTCCATTTCTTCGGGATAAAATCTATTAAATGATGAATTTTCTAATCTGAAACGGATACAGGTTTTGCAATTATGCTTTGTACTAAATCATCTAACTTGCAAAAAATATTATTGCTTGAAAACAATCCTTCTAATTGGTGCAGGAAAATCTGCCACTGTGTTAATTAAATATCTTCTAAAGGAAGCGGAAATAAATCATTGGAAATTTATCATTGCGGATGCGGATAGAGAACAGGTTTTGGTTAAAACAGGCAACAGCAAGTTTGCAGAAGCTGTTCAGTTAGATATTAACAATGAAAAACAAAGAGAAAAACTGATTCAAAGGGCACATGTTGTTATTTCAATGATGCCCCCTGCCCTTCATTATCTGGTAGCCAGAGATTGTGTAGAATTTCGCAAACATCTTTTAACGGCATCTTATTTGGATGAAAAAATGAAGAGCCTAAAAGATGAGATCCATCATCGTAAATTGTTCTTTTTATGTGAAATGGGACTCGACCCAGGAATTGATCATATGAGTGCTATGAAAATTATAGACGGCATCAAAGAGCAGGATGGAAATATTCATTCGTTCAAAAGTCATTGCGGCGGTTTGGTTGCTCCCGAATGTGATAATAACCCGTGGCATTATAAAATAAGCTGGAATCCCAGAAATGTAGTGTTGGCCGGGAATGCGGGTGCAGAGTTTAAATTAGAGGGCGCATTAAAAAAAGTGGCTTACCAACAATTGTTTGATATTTCTAATAAGGTAAAAGTGGAAGGTTTAGAGGAGATGGCTTTTTATCCAAACAGGGATTCGCTTAGTTATATTCCGGTTTATAAACTGCCGAATGCTACAACATTTATCCGAACCACCCTTCGCTACCCTGCTTTTTTTTATGGCTGGAATGCCATTGTTCAGGCGGGGCTTACAAACGATTCCAACAGCATTATAACAGCAGGTTTAACTTTTGCCAAATGGTCTGAAAATATAGAACCTTTCGTGAATGAGGACAACAAATCACTCCTTTCTTTTCTTGGATTGTTTGATGAAAAACCAGTTCCGGAAACAGTCAACACATCAGCAGATATATTACAGTTTTTATTGGAAACAAAACTTGCCATGTTGCCAACGGATAAGGACATGATCGTTATGTTGCATGAATTTGAATATGAAATAAAAGGAGAAAAAAAATCATTAAG
>CANNJE010000132.1 GCA_947504605.1 Chitinophagaceae bacterium | reverse complement strand
GCTGATATTTCTCCAAAAGACCGCATTGAATTTTGTACCGGCAGGAACACCGCAACTAATGCAGCTACCGCCATAAGCAAGTTTAAAATTGCTGCTTACAGCCACTTCCTTCTTATTGATTAACACAGAGAGTGATCCTCCTTTTAATTTTACCGTTACATGTATACTGTTTGTTTTATTGGTAAATTGACGAAGCTCATTCGTGTAAGACAGTCCTTCAGACATATGCTGTTTATTAACCGATGGCGAAGCGTTAATGTCTATTTTAATATTGCCCCTATAATTATTGTTATCATAATCTGCTGCATTACCAGATTGAATGCTGATGACGACTCTCGTGCCATCATCGTACAGATATTCACTGCCATCTTCTTTGGAAGGTCTTGTATTTAATATCAAACTGGCAGAGCCCCCGGTACGAGAACTAAATTCGGCATCTGTTGCCAAATCATACTCCAGTGTAAAATTTTCAGGCAACGGCTTTATTAATAAAGAGGGTGATACCGGCTCTGCTCCCAGTTGTATCCATTTGCCGGGTTTGTCTTTTACAGAAGCAATACTGCTGTGTTTGCTAAATTTTTTATAAAACCAATTTATTGGCTCTCCCCCTTCCGTACCAGTAGAAAAATCATCCATAAAAATAACATTAGGAAGCAGTTTGCTTGTAGCGGGGGATGCGCTTACTGCAGCAGCTGTTTTTGTATGGTAGTTATCCAATCGTACTTTTAATTCGGCTTCATTAGAGGGACTGTAAGCTATGCCTTTTACTTTTTCCGGGTCAAAGAAATAATTATAGATATAGTCATAGTTTAAATTTTGAGTAAGGGCAGTGTACATTTCATACAATTGATTTCCATCTTCTTTTGTTTCAAAAGGAAAACTTACAGCAATCCATTGCGGCTGATCCGATTTACATTTTTCAATAGTGGCTGCATCTAATTTAAATACCGGAAAGTATTGCTTCCAGGCTTTTTCATTGTCAGTAAGCGCAAAAGGATCCATGTCGCCATAAAACTGATTGATGAGGGTTGGCTGCATATCATGAAGAATAGCAGGCTCATTTAATTTGTTTTTATATTTACCTCTCCATTTAGCAATGGCCGCCCTGTAACGTTCATCATCTTTTTGCAAAAAGGCATATGCTTTTTCCCTGCTTTTAGTATCTGACCATTGTTCATTAATTTTCTCTTTTTCTTTTTGAACATTTTTTTCAAGGGATAAAAGAGACTCATCGAGGTATTGACCAATGGTTACCTTACTAAATGGCAACTTGTTGTTGGGTGCCAGAAATACCGCTACGTCTTCATTGATATGGGTAATGTATTTATATACGTTTGGATGAATCTTTGGATCCATGTCTTTTTTTTTGTTGTGAGCCATTCTATAACCATCCGGTGGCCAGGTAAAAAAATACTGTTCTGGCGTATTTAAAAATGAGACAGCATAACTGGCAGGAATTATATTGACATGAATATTAAAAGGCGTATTTTCTTCATCAATCGGTTTAAAGTGCCCCTTTGAATCCAGCCATTCTTTTCTTAAACTCACATTCCAAACATGGAATAAAACCCTGTAATTATTTTTCCAGACGTACCTGGTATAGGTTCCTAAACCGGCAACAGGCGTGTAACTTTTTTTCATCCACTCAACAAACTTATCTACGATGGCAATTTTCTTTTTTTGCAAAGGCGTGTTATCTGGTTTCAGTTGATTATCAAAACGCTTATTATCCCACCAACCTATTACGCTGTCCTGTATTAGTTGTTCGGGGGTTAGCTGGGCAAAAGACTGCATTGTGAAAGACATTACAGTTATAAATAAAAGGAGAATGTATTTTTTCATCTAGTAAGTTTTATGTTTTTCATCAATAATCAGTTCATCAATCTTTAGTGGCATCTACATTAAATATATTGATCTCTTTACCCAAATGCACTGCATCTACATTTACACTACCTACCCCCATAGTACCGGTAAGTTTTTCATCCATGCTATAAATAAACAATTCTGCTTCCACTCCCAATTCCCCTTTCATACCCATATCAATAGGGTTAAAATCTCCGTCAAACTTAAAAAACATCAATCCTTTGGCACCTGCACTAAACAGGCCTGTATTGGCATCCAACCCCATTCCAAGCGCCAGCGAAAATTCACCTGTTTTAAAATCTCTTTCAAATCCAAACTTCACTAATTCTCCACCCTCCAGTTCCATCGATCTACAATTGATTTTAAATGACCCCAATACGGCAGCAGGTAGTTTAATATTAATCGGGCAACCTAACTTAGCCTCCATTTCTTCCAGCTCTATTTCTGCTAAAGCTTCTTTATAATTTTTACAATTCCCATAAATCCAATCGGGTAATCCATTAAGTTTTTGCATTTGGCTAAAGCCATTCAGGATATCGTAAAATCCTTGAACTTCAGAATTAAAGTAAGATTGATAAGCGGTATCAGAGAATAGAAAAGCATTCCAGTACAGCAATTGGTTGGTATAATCGTAAATTTTAGGCAAAGCATTTCGTTCAAAATCTTCATAATTGGCTTTTGTTTTTTGCAGATAGGTATTCAAGATATCTACATAAGCTACGCATTGTTCTGCCGCCATATTATCATTTCCAAAACTGCCTTGCTGCACTTTTTTAAACCCATCTTCCAATTCCTTATTGAATTCATCGTCCTTTTTTTTATAGCCCCCATTGGGTAAAATATTTATCAAAAAATTGAGGCGTTCTTCATTAATCAAATTAACCATATAGCTGGCTTTTCTACCAAAAGGCGTATTGCCTTCATAACGATCATACAGTTGCAGTATAGGGGTTATATTTGTTTCCGAATTGAAGGGACTGTATTTTTTATTAAACTCCTCCGTCTTTCTTTGGGCGGCTCTGAATCTTTCTTCTGAGGCGACCCTTTCTGCTTCTACTTGAGGCATGTCTTCCAATTTACCTGCAGGTTGTGCCGGTTTAAATTTTTGAGGATTAAAATATTCGGGAGGCTTAACCCTTATATCGCTTAGCTTAACTTTTACATGATGCTTTTTAGCCAGCCCTTCTGCAACCCGCGAATAACTGTTTTTTAAAGATTCAATGATATGTGCAGTCGCTTCCGTTACATTCCCCTCTTCAGAAAAAATAAGCCCAAGTCCACAATGCATTTCACTTGAATTTGAATTTTTTGCCAGACCAAATCTGAAATATTTTTTCGCCTCCTCTTTATCACCCAATGACAAATAACATTGTGCCAGATTATTATTAAAATCGGCAGTATTGTATTGCTGAAGCAGGTATTTATAAACCGGAACAGCCTTGCCCGGATAACCGGATTGTTGTAAAACAAAAGCACTATTATTTTGAATCAGTGGACTATTGTTTTTTACCTGCACTACTTTAATGGCCGCATATACGGCAGCTTTAATATTTCTGTTTAAAAACAAGGTAACAGGCAGTTTGGCCAGCTCGTTTTCATTTTCGTTTAATGACGCCACTAGTTGGTCTACCTGCGTTGCCGTAGCAACAGGGATGTTTTTTTTACATTCCACCAATAACAAACTGAAATAATTATTTAGTTGCAACTGTGTTTGCACAACAGGAATTTGTTTTAATAAACCGATTTGTTTAACCGGAATTTTTAACTCATCCCTACCAACATTAAAAACCTTTACACCTGCTACTTTTATTTCAGTATTTCTCTTGTCAATTTGTTTCATGGCATTTTTCATTTCAGCCACTTTTTCTTTACTCATACCCTCTGCTTTCATGGCATCTTCCATCATTTTCTCAACCTCCTTTTGGGAAGGTTGTTTTTGTTTGGATTGTGCAAACGACATACTTCCCAACATTACAAATAGTCCAATTGTAACTAACTTTTTTTTCATTTTCCTGTTTGTTACTTTATTTTAAATCACCTCCAATAATATCAGTAACGGTAGCTACCTGTGCAATTACCCTTTTCAGCGAAGCGGTATTGGTACCCGTTTTATACAAATCTGCTCTCACTGCAATGGTATTGTCTTCTTCACTCATCCCAATTTTTACGATATCAAAATTGTTGTTTTGCTGCAGTAAGTACTTACAATTGGCTTCCCCAATTTTGCCCGGCAGGGCTTCTGTAAGATTACTGAGAACAATATACAGGTCGCTTATCTGCTGAATGATCACCTGAAAAGATTTGATATGATCCCCTTCATAAGGAATCACTGCAAGACTGTCGTTTACTATTTTATAAGGCAACCCAATGCCTGTTAATATTTTTTCCAATTCATGCTTCGGTGGCTTTACCGCAGGTTTTGCTTTAGGTTTTGGTTGGGCATAGGCAAAGCCTGCCAATAAGAGTAAGCACAACAAAGAGAGCAAGTTTTTTTTCATGTTTAATTTTTAAGCTGTAGGTTTTTAGAAAATACTTCAACTGGTTGTTTAAAGATTTTGTCGCTCATTTCAATCACAGCGCAGGCCATTGTGTTATTTTTTCTGAATGAGTATAGCATTACCACGCACTTCTTTTTATTTTGATAAAAATTGCCAATGGCCAATGATGATTGCCAACCATCTACAAATTCTCCTGCCATTATTTTTAATGGATTTTTACTTGCTTTGGATAATCTTTTTACAACCTGCTCTTCCCATTGGTAAAAGAGATTTTGTAATGAATCTTTTTTGGCAGGCATACTTTTGTATAAAGTAATGGTACAAAAACTAGTGTCATTATTTGTCCTATTAAATTGTATTCTTGATGGGAATTTATTTTTTGTAAAAAACTCCGGAGGTTGATATGTAAATACATCAAAGCTGTCGGTTTGAGCGACAGCTTCGAAAACAGTTAGCGTCATTGCTATAATAAGAAGTAGCCTATATTTTGTCATCTTCAGTTGTTTAGGCATAGGCCGCAGCCATTTTTAAATTTATTTTATGCACTTTTATCCATTTGCATAAGAATATTTTTTCAAAGTAAAATACGGGTACTCTTTTTAATCAAGAAGTTTTACGCCCGATGCTGCAAACTGAATATCCCTTTGGTACTCCTTTACCCCTTTTTTGGTAACAATACGTTTTGCCGGGCTAACGCCTTCAATGATTATTTTTTTACCCACTATGCCTTTGGGCACCTTAAAGCCGTAGTCTTTGGTTCCAACCATGATAGAAGTTCCATCAGGTTGTTTTATAAGAATCGTGAGGCAGTCATCTTCGCACCATCCTACTTTTATTACGGTACCAATGATCACAGATTGGCCTGCCACTGGTTTAGTATTGCCGCTTTCCGTTCCTCTATAGTTGCCAAAAGTTCTATGCTTGCCAACATATACATCATCTTCTGTTTGCTGGGCATTTACAGCAAGCGCTAAAAAAAAGAAGGGTAACATTAATAATATTTTTTTCATGTTTTATAGGTTTTTTATGATGGTATAAAATTGAACATTCAACCGGGTAATTCCGCTCCCCTAAAAACAGGATTTATTCCTCCTTTCTTTTTCCTCTATCGCCACTCTTTTTACGAAAGAGGATAATATTTGGCAAAGGTTTTTTAAAAGCATTCCTCCCTGGTTTTAACAGATAGCTGATCCTACAATAAAGAGCAGATTGGCACCAACAAATAAGCTTGACTTTTTATAGCCGCTTATAGTTAGTAAGGTAAATACTCATTGCCCTTCTTGGATAAGTAAATTGTGCGTCGGACGGTAGTATATGAACCACGGATATCATACAATTACCTTCAAATTTTCCGAAAGTAATTTGTTCGGGATTTGTTATAGGACTACCAATGAATTCCTTTTTAAATGAATAATCAAAATATTGTCCATTACTAAGCACTGCCTGGAAGCTTTTTTGCTGACTGTCATATGCTACCAAATCGCATTTACCATCATTGTTTACATCGGTTGCAAAAATTTTATGCTGACTGCCAACTGCCCAGGGTTTTAACCAAATTCCTGATTTGTAACCCTGTGATGGTTGAAAGCTACTGCCATTGCTAAGTGCCACCCACCATTCGCCGGAGGGTTGATGTACTAACGCAATATCATCTTTTCTATCCCCGTTAAAATCACCGGTAACAATATTCATGTCTGTAGATTGCGCCCATGCCCTCAGCCATACACCTGCAGGCACAAGGGTTGCAGGCCCATTATATGCAGTAGCATTTTTTGTGTGTAATGCTACCTGAAATTCATTTTTTGCAAGATCCCATGCTAGCAGATCCGTTTTACCATCACCGTTAAAATCCCCTGTAAGGTATTTATCGGCTACTACCCAATTAGAAAGCATTGGGTATGGACGACCAAAACTATGCAAGCTGTTATAATCATGCTGGTAATGCCAGAATTGATTGGATCTTTTATCGTTTATGATAAACGTACTGCCATTCTCGATCGAAAACTCTCCAAAATAAATATCATCATATAAAGTAATGCCTGTTGGCAGCATAAATGCCCCTGCTTGTACAATATTATTGGATGTATTTCTGTTAAGTTTTCTCAAATCATTGGCCATCGTACTTGGATTGACAACCATCAATTCATCCCTACTATCCTTATTACAATCAAACATAAAATATTTTGAATTCGGCACATCTCCCGAAACCCCACCAACGGCATTTATAGAAATACTGACGCTATTGCCATTGGCATTGGCTGCTGCAACTAAAAGAGGGGTATTTTCCAAAAACTGACCAGGTTTCACTTTCATTTTTAACATGTAGCTCTTGTCAGTTAAAATTGTATTGTCTACAGTTTTGGATTGTAATCCTGGTGCTTTAGACTGTACCCTAATTTGACAAAACGTGCTGCCACTGATTACCAACGACAACAGGAATAACAAATATTTCTTTTTCATTTTGGTTTATTTTATTCAGCGTAAACCTAGGTCTTATTAATATTTTCTGGTATCCCGTAAAAACAGGATTTATTCGCCCCTTCTTTTTTCCATTAGCGCTACTCTTTTTTGCAAATCCGCATTTTGTTTAGAGAGTTCTTTAATAGATTCTATCAGCAGCGGCACCAATCTTGCATAATCCACCCCTTTGTAGCCGTCTTTTTCATTCACAGCTTCAGGCACTACTGTTTCTACATTCTGCGCCAGCAAACCCATTTGCCTGCCTGGTTGAAAATGATGTTTAGCAAACTCAGCCGTTTTCATTTCATATTCTACCCCATTAATTTGTTGCAGTTTTTGAAGAGGAGATGTGATGGGGGTTATATTTTTTTTAAAGCGTTCGTCGCTGGCGTAGGTAGTGCCATTTACCCAAAGGCTGCCCAAAACAGAAAAGGCATATGCACCATTTCTTTGGGCTAATGCATTCTCTGAAAATACACCTGCATTGTCCTGTGTGCCAAAAGAAATTTTTCCTACAGTGTTATCAGTATGCAACCTTAATTCGTTTCCGTAAACACCAATCCCTGTTTCGCCATTTGGACCAGGATACAATAATATTTTTTCGCCCAATAATGCAGGAAATGAAAGTGGACGTGTGGGGTTGCTATTGCCAATACCTACATTACCATTGGTTAAAACAGTGAATGCATTGGTACGGGCATTATCGGCAGTGCCATTTCCTATTTCAAAAAGGCGGTTAGTATTGCTGGTATCATTAAAAGTACCTGCAACCAACGAGTTATTGGAACGGGCAACAGTGTAGGAGCCCATTGTTGTGGATGAAATTCCCCTTGCATAATTGTTTGCACCCATTGCAGTAG
>CANNJE010000131.1 GCA_947504605.1 Chitinophagaceae bacterium | reverse complement strand
TTCCACATATGAGAATTCCCTTTTCTGCTCCTGGCCGCTGCCCAACTCATACAATACATTACCTGTAAGAAACCCCTTCCATTCGTTTACATAATATTCTGTACGACTTAGAATACTCTGATCTGATTTCTGTTTGCTAACCAAAGCATTTTCTACTTTTAATTCTCTAAAACTAACGGTAAACTTTGCCTGGTGTTTTTCATTTTTCATCAACTCAGCAAACAGATTGTAATTGTTACTCTTATCTGCTTGTTTTAATAGAGCTGCTTTGGGCAAAAGATCATTTCTTTTGTAATAAGACAAACCCCATTTATTTAGTTTTTGCTGGTTGGACCTCAGGTACACTTCATAAATATTGAATGCAAAACTCAGGGCGGTAAGGGTATCTGTATTTTTATTGCTGATCTTGTTTTGCTCGCCGGTAAATTTAAAACCGGTTTCCATGGCATTCCATTTTTTTAATTCTTTTTTAATATCAACGGTTGGCCTGAAAAAACTGCCTTTATTAAACGCATCATTAATTAGACTCAAACTAATATTATTAATGAGTTTCCATCCTTTCAGATCAGTATATTGCTGATAGCGGTGCATCCATCCTGTAAAGTCATCACTGCGTCTGTAATGCATGATCTCGTAGCGGATATTGTTGCCTTTTATATCTGCAATTTTTACAGAGGCATTACTAATATGTTCATCGGCAGCTACTTTTTCATATGGCAGACTCCAGTCTCTTAAAAACTCTACATTCCGAAGACGCTCCAATGGTTTAAACTTACTTTGAACAAATTCATATCCAAGCGTTGTTTGCATCAGTAATTTTTTTGATCCTATTCTTACATGAATACTATCATTTTGCAAACCAAATTTTGCGGCAATCCCTTTGTCATTTCCTTTATCCTTAGAGGACAATAGATTCACATCATAATTACTCATGGCAATCTCTGTAGTAAGTTTTGCTCTATTACTTATAAGATAATCAGCCCCCA
The DNA here is from genome assembly GCA_947504605.1 of Chitinophagaceae bacterium. Classification (GTDB taxonomy): domain Bacteria; phylum Bacteroidota; class Bacteroidia; order Chitinophagales; family Chitinophagaceae; genus Ferruginibacter. The sequence continues at coordinate 6,989 of CANNJE010000131.1, read as the reverse complement.
ATGTAAACACCTGTAATTTTTTAGGGGTTACCAGTAAAGACACCGGCTCCCAGTCGCCCAACGGATTATTATTAATACCGGGTTGCACCCATTCAAACACCCTGCCATTTGCAGCGTTTAGCAGTTGCCGGTAGTGTCCCTTACCGGCACCTAAATAAGAAAATGACAAATTGTATAATACCTGCCCGGGATCATTGGATTGAACAAAAATGGAATCATGCTGGGAAAGGTTATAGAGTGTATCTATTTTTTTATAGAGAATTTTGCCAAGTGTAAAAGTATCCCTTACGGCATTCTGATCATAGGCTAAATGAATGCTGTCGCCAAGGTCGGCCAACAACTGTTTTTGGTCCACATCAAGGGTTTGATCGATAGATGAATTTTTAGCATCCGAATTAGAGTAAGCACCAATATTGATGGCTATTTTTTTTCCGATTTGCATTTCATCACTCACATAAAGTTGTGAGTTTAAAAAGTTGCGATCCGAATATTCAAATTCCACCTGAATCCTGCTATCCTTTGTAATCATACGTTTAGGCGTAAACGTAATTTCGGCAGTATTGTAGTTGATTACATAATCCTGATCCTCTCCCCGTTTCAGCAAAGCGCCGTCAATAAAAACTCTTTCTGTATTGGCCAGTATAACAAAATACAATTCATTATTGGCACCTTGAAGGCGATAAGGCCCCTGGTTACCTTCGAGTGCGGTTACAATATTGCGGTTAAATTTTCCTTTGGCAATAGCACCACTGGCTAATATTGAATGCTGCATATTTTTACCGATGGACTGGTCGGTCAAAAAAGATACCCCCTGCAGGCGTTTATAAAAATTAAGAAAATAGTTTTTGCTTTGCCTGATATCTATATCTCCAAAATTAGCTTGCCATTTTTTCTTTTTTATCTGAAGGTAAATCCGGTCAAAATCTCTAAGGTCTTGTGTATTACCATCTGGCTGAATCGGAATATTATTATCGGTAATGGCAGCAGTTAATTCAAGGCTATCTCCAATAAATCCATTCAATTGAAGGTTCATACTGCTGTTTACCACCGCATCCTGGTTGTTTCCAAAAGAAATGGCTCTACCGAAACTACCTTCAGATTGCAGTCCGCCAAAATCCATAAATGGGTTGGTTTGTTTAATGCTGTTCCTTACTGTTAGTGGTCTTTCGGCCATGAAGTTATTTCGAATACTGTCGTAATTATACCTGCTTTTTACTGCATTCAATTTAAATGGAAATACACGGTAGCTGACCCAAACATTGCCGGTTACCGGCTTTTGGAGCCAGGTAAGTTTTGCATTTACTTCATCCAGGATATAAAAAGAGGATGGTATATTCTCTATAAAAAAAGTATTGGGGGCAATACTAAGGGTATCTAATACAAGTGCAGCACTATTGGTTGAAATTAGTTTCTTTCGAAGGTTGGATAAAGGAGTCGTATTTATTTGCGAATGCACTAACTGCATCAACAGCATAAACAAGAAAAAAACATATATCTTTTTTGGGTTCAAATGCGATTTTATAAATTATAACGAATTAAATTTAGCACTATTATTTAAGACCTCCTTACCGGCAACAATGCTGCAAAAAAAATACCTTCTGCGCTGAGAAGGTATTTTATTAATTATTTATAAAAGATATTAGCTTTCTGTACTTAATCCTGCACTCAGGTACTCCCGGTTCATACGGGCAATATTAGAAACAGAGATCCCTTTAGGACATTCTGCCTCACAGGCGTAGGTATTGGTACAGTTACCAAATCCTTCCTTATCCATCTGTGCAACCATATTCAATACCCTTGATTCTCTTTCAGGAGCGCCCTGAGGCAATAATGCTAACTGAGAAACCTTGGCACTTACAAACAACATTGCACTGCTGTTTACGCAGGTTGCAACGCAAGCTCCGCAACCAATACATGATGCAGCCATAAATGAATTATCGGCATCTTTTTTATCAATTGGAATTGAATTGGCATCAACAGCGTTTCCGGTATTTACGGATACAAATCCGCCAGCCTGCATTATTCTGTCGAATGCCCCACGATCAACAACCAAATCCTTAATCACAGGAAAGGCCTTGCTGCGCCATGGTTCTACCACGATGGTATCGCCATCTTTAAAAGCACGCATGTGCAACTGGCAGGTAGTGTTGTTGGTCCAGGGACCATGAGCTCTTCCATCAATATGCATACTGCACTGTCCGCAAATACCTTCCCGGCAATCATGATCAAAGGCAATAGGATCATCGCCTGTTACAATTAACTGCTCGTTTAAAACGTCAAACATTTCAAGAAAGGACATCTCGGAAGAAATATCTTTTACATTGTATGTTTCTAAAGTTCCTGCAGTTTTACTGTTCTTTTGACGCCAGATCTTTAAGGTCAAATTCATATTGTAATGTTCCATTGATGAATAGTTATATGGTTGAATAGCTATATTGTTAAATAGTTTTATTGTTGAATGGTTACTCTTTTAGTTTTTCGTTGGTATATTTTATCAAATAGTTTACTAATAAGGGCAGTTTATCTAATTCCCTAAAAATATAGTTGTATTCATCATCAGAAATAAGTTTTCTCAACTTTGCTTTTTCATTCCAATCTAGGCATTCTTTTAAAGAACCCCGGCTGTACCTGAAAAATTTTACTTTATCCTTTTTAAAATGTCTTCCAAAACCTTCTGCAATATTAGCCGAAATGGAATCGACTGCATTTACAAACTGGATTCCAATAGTTTTCTTTGCAAAAAGATCCCATTTTAAAACCAAATCCCAAACATAGTTACTCAGATGAAATGAAATTTTATATGCTTCAATATCATTTAATTTTAAATATTTTCTTTCAACTTCCATTATCATGTTATTGAAAATAAAAACTAAAAAAACAATTTAACAATCCATCCATGTAACCATGTAATGATCCAATTATTTATAACTTCTTTGAGTTGGTTTAACCACTTCAAAATTCAATTCTTCTTTCACCAGTTCCCAGTTGCTTTCGCCTTTATATTCCCAAGCTGATACAAAACTGAAGTTTTCATCATCTCTTTTTGCTTCACCTTCTTCTGTTTGAGATTCTTCTCTGAAGTGGCCGCCGCAACTTTCGTTTCTAACCAATGCATCTTTACACATCAATTCTCCTAACTCAATAAAGTCTGCTACCCTGCCGGCTTTATCCAGTTCCGGATTCATATTGTCTATTTCTCCGGGGATACGAACATCGCTCCAGAATTCTTTTTTCAATGCCTGTATTTCAACGATTGCTTCTTTCAGCCCCTGTTCGTTTCTAGCCATACCACATTTATCCCACATGATTAAACCAAGGCGCTTGTGAAAACTTTCAACGGTTTGTTTACCCTTGATATTCATCAATGTGTTGATTCTGTCACTTACTGCTTTTTCAGTTTCTACAAAAGCAGGATGGTCTGTAGGTATTGCAGCCGTACGAATTTCATCGGCAAGATAATTACCCAATGTATAAGGAATCACAAAATAGCCATCAGCAAGGCCCTGCATTAGTGCAGATGCGCCCAAACGGTTGGCACCATGATCGCTAAAGTTGGCTTCTCCCAATGCATACAATCCTTTTACGGTTGTTTGCAGTTCATAGTCTACCCACAATCCACCCATGGTATAATGCACAGCAGGATAAATCCTCATGGGCATTTCGTATGGATTTTCGCCTGTAATCTTTTCATACATTTCAAACAGGTTGCCATATTTTTCTTCGATTACTTTTTTACCCAGCGCAATGATTTCAGCTTCAGAAGCAGTGCTATTGCCAGACTTACCAGCTTCGATTTTACCGTAACGTTTGATAGCGTCTGCGAAATCAAGAAAAACAGCCATTTTAGTAGTACCCACGCCATAACCAGCATCACATCTTTCTTTGGCAGCTCTTGAAGCCACATCTCTTGGCACAAGGTTACCAAATGCAGGATACCTTCTTTCGAGGTAATAATCTCTTTCTTCTTCCGCAATATCTATTGCTTTCCTGGTATCGTTTTGTTTTTTAGGAACCCATATACGGCCATCGTTTCTTAAACTTTCACTCATCAGTGTAAGTTTACTTTGATAATCGCCACTCACCGGAATACAGGTAGGGTGAATCTGGGTAAAACAAGGATTACCAAAAAAGGCACCCTTTTTATGAGCTTTCCATGCGGCAGTAACATTACTACCCATGGCATTGGTACTTAAATAAAATACGTTTCCGTATCCACCGGTACATAACAATACGGCATGACCGAAATGTCTTTCTAATTCACCGCTTACAAGATTACGAGCTATGATACCCCTTGCCTTATCGTCAACCATCACTACGTCCAACATTTCATGACGGGCAAACATTTCTACATTACCTAAAGCAATCTGCCTTTCCAGGGCACTGTATGCGCCTAGTAACAATTGCTGACCAGTTTGACCGGCGGCATAAAAGGTACGTTGAACCTGGGTTCCACCAAAACTACGGTTACTCAATAACCCTCCATATTCTCTTGCAAAAGGAACCCCCTGTGCCACACACTGATCGATGATAGCGTTACTTACTTCTGCCAGACGATGCACATTGGCTTCTCTTGCACGGTAATCGCCACCTTTAACGGTATCGTAAAAAAGGCGAAAAACTGAATCGCCATCATTTTGATAATTTTTTGCCGCATTGATTCCACCCTGGGCTGCAATGCTATGCGCCCTGCGTGGACTGTCCTGAAAACAAAATGCTTTTACTTTATACCCCATTTCTCCCAATGAAGCAGCAGCAGATGCTCCGGCCAATCCGGTTCCTACTACGATTACTTCAATTTTACGTTTGTTGGAAGGATTTACCAGTTTCACATGTCCTTTGTAATCGCTCCACTTCTCCTCCATTTTACCCTGCGGAATTTTTGCATCTAAAGCCATATCGGTTGATTGGTTTGTTTGTAGAAAATTTGATTAGATAATGATCATAACAACAAAATATAAGTTTGGTTCTAACGGATCCAACCAAAATAAAATGCCAGTGGCATTAAAGCAAAAAGCAAACAGATAATAACAGTATATCCTGCGCCCATAGCTTTAATGATGGGAGTATATCTTTTGTGATTTAATCCAAATGTCTGGAATGCACTTTGAAAACCATGTAATAGGTGCCAGAACAATGCAATCAATCCTACCATGTAAAGTGCAACGATATACCAAACACTGAATACAGTTTTCATTTCTTCAAAAAGGTCATGAGGCTTATCTCCACCATACAAAGCTATTTTGGTTCCCACAAAAAAGTGGGCCATATGCATAATCAGGAACAATAATAATAGGGTTCCAAGAATACCCATACTGCGACTGTACCATTTGCTGTTTTCGTTGGCTTTGGTAACATGATAAGCTACGGGTCTTGCTTTCCTGTTTTGACTCCACAACATTAATCCCTGTATCATATGCAGGATCAACGTAGCAAATAGGCCTATTTCCAGAAAACGAAGTATCCAGTTATGGCTCATAAAATGAGCTATATCCTTGAAAGTCTCTCCTCCATCATTCAAAAAAATACAGGCGTTAACTCCTGCATGTACGATCAAAAAAGTTATTAAGAAAAGACCTGTAAAGGCCATTGTAATTTTTTTCCCTATTGAAGAGGTGAAAATCTGTTTCCAGGTCATAAGTGTAAGAATATTGTAAAATAATAGTTTCGCAAAATTAAAGGTAGTCGGGCAAAAAATAATAATTATTTAAATATTATTTAAAAAGATGAGAACTGTCATAAATAAAGCTAATCGTTAATCTAACCTGTACATCATTTCATGCTGAATGGTCTGAAAGATCAATTCGGGCTTTAATGTACGCCACTGTTCCATTTCAAGCAATGTTATATAATTGGTAAGCCTTGTTTTTTTAAAATCATATTTACTCTGCTCTGGCATATTTAATATTACGACCCAGCCATGATCGTCTTCCAATTGTTCTCTCCATTCCTCATAATAACTGTCATCACTGCTGTGAAAGTTCAATACATTCTCGGCAATAAGAATAAAATGGGTAATCCCCTGTTTGTACATGATATCAGTGATATCCCTTCGCATGGTCATAATATCATTTTCAATGGCATCATTCCATTCTCCCAGCAATTCTATAATGGCATATTGCATCTCATAGTCTGTAAATAATATTTTCATATACAGGGTGCGACTGCCAAAATCATCCCATTGGGGATGTATATAAAAGTTATAGAGGGTTTGAGCATATTCAAATTCGCTGTAGGTTCTGCCAAAAAAAGGCGAACGCTTGTCTTCTTCTGCAGTATACATATGCCGCCAGTTATAAAAAGGTTCTATATCCTGCATTATAAAAATTGATTGATTGGATAAATATTTATTAAACCGCAAATTTCATTAAAATCTGCGAAAATAAAAAGAGGCTGTCATTTGACAGCCTCTCACTTATTAACCCTCGAAATGATTTATTGAATCAATACTTTTTCTGTAAATACTATTTGTTTGCTTTCATCGTATACTTTTACCATATACATTCCTTTTGCAGGTCTGCTAAGCAAATTGATATTTTCTGTTTGTGTTCCTTTGCCAATATTTATTTTTTGAGTTTGTAAAATACGACCGGAAAGATCTGATAATGTGATTGAATAATTACCTGCTTTTTGACCATCAAATAATACTGCAAAGGAAGAACTGGTCACAGGGTTAGGATAAACTCTTTTATCAGAATTGCTGAAGGTATTTTGTGGTAACAATCCTGCAGTCAAAGAATTTTTCCTTGCAGCATCTGCTTCTTTTTGTAAAAGCAGGTTAGCATTGGCAAGATCAGAGGCATTGTATTTTCTGTCTGAACCTTCGATAGGCGTAGCAGTTAGGTCTGTAAGTTTTACTTTATAATAACCATCAAAAACATTGGCACTGCTCACAACGATATCACCTTCGGCATCTACTGCTGCAGCATTGGCTGTGTAGTTTGCAGGTAATCCTGTAATTACTCCCCGATGGCTAGCGATCCTACTGTTAA
>CANNJE010000130.1 GCA_947504605.1 Chitinophagaceae bacterium | reverse complement strand
CCCGACAGTACCTATTGCGGCCTCGATAGCCTTCAGTTATCTGCAACAGGTACCGGAAACTTTAGCTGGACACCGGCTGTTAATATACTCAATGCCAATACCGCTACACCGATTGTTTTTCCAACAGTACCCACAACCTATACAGCAACGCTCGAAAGCCAAGGTTGCCGTACTACCGATACAGTAAGGCTTACACCCCTTTTTGATCTTACCAATAATATCAATGCATTACCTGCCACTATTTGTGCAGAAGATACACTAACCCTTACGGGTAGCAGCAACAAGACCAATGCACTCCGGTGGTCCTGGAGTCCTGCTGCAACAGTGGCGTCACCCAATAATCAAAGTACACTGGCATGGCCTGCAACTACTACTACCTATACGTTGCAAACCGTCTGGGGCAATAACTGTGTGGTTTCAAAAACCATCAATATTCCTGTTACCCCTTTAGCTATTCCCAATGCCGGACCGGATACAGCTTTCTGCAACGGACAAAGTTCTGTTCAATTACTGGCCAGTGGCGGCAATACTTACAGTTGGTCACCTGCTGCAGGATTAAGTGCAACAAATATTGCCAATCCAACAGCATCACCTACCAATACAACCAACTATGTTGTATCAGTTGCTGTAAATGGTTGCAGCAAAACAAAAACAGATACCATTGTTGTCAGCGTAAGATCTAAACCTTTAATCTCTATTACAAACGATACCTTGATTTGTGTAACAGATACTTTACAAATCAACAATACTTCGGGAGCAGGCACCGTTATTTGGAGCCCCAATTACATGATTAGTAATATAAACATTCCGACCCCCTTGGTTAGCCCTGATATTCCAACAACTTATAGAATCAGATATACCGACGTTTTTGGTTGTTTTAATAACGACTCCGTTTTTGTTGATGTAAAAGCACAGGTAACGATTGATGCGGGAAAAGATACTGCCATTTGCATCACCGAAGGATATACCCTTAATGCTACCGGCGATGCATTAACCTATACCTGGATACCCAGTCTATTTCTTAGTAACGCTAATATCAAAAACCCATTTGCAAACCCTCCTGCCACCACCACTTATACAGTTATTGGCAATATCGGAAAATGTCAGGCACAATCTGATGTTACCATCAAAGTTGCCCCTTTTCCAAAAGCATTTGCCGGAAGAGATACGGCAATTTGTATTGGCGTAAATGTGCAGTTAAATGCCAATGGCGGCAGCAGTTATTCATGGAGCCCCACTACTTATCTTTCCAATCCGCTGATAGCAAATCCAATGGTAATACAGCCGGGCAACAACATCAGCTATATTGTTACGGTAACAGATACCCTGGGTTGCCCTAAACCTATAAAAGATACGATCCTTGTAAATGTAATTCCGGGTTTAAATGTAAATGCAGGCCCTGCCGATACATCCATTGTAGAAGACGAATTGCTTTTTCTGCAGGCTACCGGTGCATTAACATATACCTGGACTCCTGCTACATGGCTAAACAATCCCAATATTGCCAACCCCGTTGCCAATCCAAAAGATAGCCTGATTCGTTATATCGTCATAGGAAGAGATATCAATGGATGTCGTGGATCAGACAGCATCAGGGTGAGGGTTTACAGGGTAGATCCCGACATGTACGTACCCACAGCATTTACACCAAACGGCGATGGCAACAATGATGTTACCAGGCCCATTTTACTGGGTATGAAATCACTCACCTATTTCAGGGTTTACAATCGTTTTGGTCAATTGATGTTCTCTACCAACGAAATTGATAAGGGATGGGATGGGATTTACAAAGGTAAACCACAAGACTCCGCCACTTTCGTATGGATGGCCGAAGGTTTAACATTTAAAGGACAATTAAAAAAGAAAAAAGGCTACGTTGTTTTAATTCGATAATTGGCTAAAACATTTTTTAAAAAATAGGTGGCGCAAAAATTTATTTCCCCTTTTGGCTTAATTTACACCCATGAATAAAACGATCTTTATCACCGGCGCTACATCTGGTATTGGCAAAGCCTGTGCAGAAAAATTTGCAAAAGAAAATTACAACCTCATCCTCACAGGAAGAAGAAAAGACAGGCTGGATTTGTTAGAAAAAGAACTTACACAAACGTATTCGGTTAAAGTATTGACCCTTTGTTTTGATGTGCAGGATAAAGAGGCTGTTTTTGAAAATATCAACGCATTACCTGCAGAATGGCAACAAATAAATATCCTTTTAAACAATGCAGGCCTGGCATTAGGGAAAGATCCTTTTGATACGGCCAATTTGGAGGATTGGGAAACCATGCTTAATACCAATGTTCATGGACTGCTCTATGTAACAAAGGCAATTTTGCCTTTTCTAAAACAAACAAAAAATAGTCATATCATTAATATGGGCTCTATTGCTGGTAAAGAAGTGTACGAAAATGGCAATATTTACTGCGCTAGTAAATCCGCCGTAGATGCCATTAGCAAATCTATGCGAATCGACTTGGTGAAATATGGCATTAAAGTTACCGCCATTCATCCCGGTGCAGTTGAAACAGAATTTTCGCTCGTGAGATTTAAAGGTGATGAGAACAAGGCCGCTGCTACTTATCAAGATTATATCCCACTTTCAGGGAATGATATTGCAGACAGCATCTATTTTTGTGCAACCCTACCTGCACATGTTTGCATCAACGATCTAAACATAACCTGCCTCAATCAGGCAAGTGCGGTGTATCTATATAAGCCTCAAAAATGAATACATAACTCAATTGCCTAATAAAGACAACACCCTTTTAAGGAGTTAAATTAATGGTTACCACAATATTATCAGCTTATAATACGTTTATAAGTTGTTACAGAATTAGGATAGCTGGATAATTAGGTACAATTCTTGTTATTATAGCCATCGCAAGCCTCACACACATGAAAAACCTTTTAGTGCTCATAGCATTAGTCTTTTTTACCTTTTCCGGTCTAACAACCCGGTCTCAAAATGTGGTACGGCAAGTTCCCTGCAACAATATTACCATTCAACAACAGGCAGACAGTATTAAAGCTAATCTTGCTTTGGCAGGATTTATAGTGATCAAAGAAGCCAGTGTAAGCATGGAAAGTGAATACGAAATCCCAGTCATTGTTCCGCTTACTCAAGGCAGTTGGTACCAATTTGTTTTTATTGGCGACAATACTTCAAAACTATATGAAGTGCGCATGTTCGACTGGAATGAAAGACAGGTTGTATATCAGAAAAAAATGTGGGGCGATGTAGATGGCAATATTATCCGCTACGATTATATTCCTCAGTTTACAGAATATCATATGATTAAACCTTTGCAGGTTAACAAAAAGAAAAAGAAAGATCTCTGCGGTTATGTGATTCTTCTGAAGAAAGTAAAATAAGTATAAAGTTTAGTGATTAAATAAGTCCTGGTTTTTCTAAGCCGGGACATTTTTTTGTAGCCTACAAATCGATAAACGGCTAACAACCCATCACATCAAAAAAAAATCGCCTTCTCATTTCAATTGTAATAATTAAAATCCAATAGAAATAGTTCGCATCCACTTTCATCTTTTATTAGAATGAAGTTTTCCCCTCAAATAAACACTGATAGAAATCGCATAATGAGCCTTAGCTCTTACGGGCGTTCACCCTATAAACCCTCGTCCATCCTTCGTTGATCGCAGGTTTAGCCTTTATCTATACCCTACTATATTTTTGTTGCATACCGATACAACAAAAGATTTAACCCCCTGCCCTATTGAATATTTTTGGAATAAATATTCGATCAAAAAAAGCAATTCCCTCAAAAAAAATCCCTGCACAAATGCAGGGATTTAAAATTCAGTCTTTTTTATTTTATTGTGCCAATGATATTCTTACTTGTACCCCAGCCCTTGTATTTACTGTAGGTGCACTGGATGAGATATAAGGAGTTACCCTGCGCTGATCAAAATAAAGTTTAAGATTCACCCTGTTATTAAGGAAATAATCAATGGTAGGCGTAATCGTAATTTCCTTGCTGCCACCGGTAGCAAAATTATTATCCTGGTCAAGCCTGCTATTAGCAGTTACATTGTCTCTAACTCTTACATCAAGTCTGAAATTAATTTCATTATCCAGCGTTCCTTTTCCCTCTTTATCAAGGAATTTAGGAAGCTTAAGACCGGCTAATAATTTCAAGCCTCTTTTCCTATATCCGCCTCCAATAACAAATTCTGTACTTCTTACTTCACTCAGTTGATAATCAAACAAACTCAAACTGAGTGTTCTTGTTTTGGTATATTCAAACTTAGCCTGCATCTGATTTACAAACATCATATCAACACCTACCAACGGACCAAACTGTTCAGTAATGGTCACATTCGGAACCATAAAATATGGAATATAATTACCCGACTGAGGATCAAGAAACGAAGGATAACCATAACGAGAAACATCCTGATAAAGCAATGCAGACGTAAATCCATTCATACTTAAACTACCAGTATACCCATGCGATAAAGTAAAATTCGTAAATACTTTATCCAACCCTTTTACCCTGCTCAAACCATTGTAATCCAATTTCCAGTTTGGTTTAGGCATAATAGCTTTAAATGGATTAGACCTAATATTACGATTGTTCTGTTTAATCAGCGAAACATCCTGTGGATTTTGTCCGGTATAGGCTGCTATAAAGGATGGTATCAAAACATCAACGGCATATTTTGTATATCCCAAATAATATCCGTCTGCACCAACCTGGTTATTGGTATAAGGATTTAGTTTACCCAAACGTTCGGATAATATAATTCTGTTTGCTTCAAAAGTTTTAAAGGTAGCAGACACCCTGTTCGGATCAAAGCTGCCAAACAATGTTTTAAATGCGATATAGCTCACATCAAAACTACCACCTACATAAGGATTCAAATGTTGGAATGTCCGGTCGTTTCCACCACTGGTATCTACAAAACGGAAAGTCTCACTAAAGTTTTTATTAAACGACTTAGTCATGTTCACCGTAATGATCAAATCCCTTACCGGCTCTATTTGCCCGCTTAATGTAAGCCTTTGATTAAAGGTTTGCTGGAACAGATAATTAAAATTTGTATCCTTCGTAATCAATCCTTTTTCAGCTTTTCTATTCATCCAGGTAGTGTCTGGTTGGTACCCAAGAATAAAATCAAAACCTGGTGCCATACTCTTGAAATTTTGTCCTACAAACTGTGAGCTGTCTGTATAACCCGGTAGTCTGGTATTCGCATCTTCAGATGCACTGATATTTATATTTTTGATACTGGTCAATAATTTACCAAAAACTTTCGCTCCGGTTCCCAAATAAGGAACGGCTGTTTTATCAAGAATTTTTCTTGTTCGTAAAACCCGCTTACCACTTTTTAAAGTCACACTATCCTTAACCTTCGTAATTCGGTTTTTCCATTTTTCTCTGTCATCCGGATTAGAAGGCACATCTAGTTGTCTGAGCCATTTGGATTTCTGATAAAGTTTATTAAAATCCATCTGAACATTGGCTTCCTTCTGCTGGCCATTTTCTAAAGTATTACCCAATTCCACGGCAAGTCTTGAAGCACCAATCCAGCGGTAACTTGCCTGGTATTTTACATTCATAGTGGTCCAATCCAATAAAGGCAATTTCGCTGTTGGCAAAGTATAAGAGAAATTAGCCGTTTGATTAAACAGGGTATTTCTTCCTCCCTTTAACAGGTTACGAATAATCGAATCTTTTTTCTCTTTTGTATCCAATCTTCCCATTGGTTCATCAATACGCGAATTGTTGCTGGCAGTATAATCCATTGCCAATGCACGAGTAAAATTCCAGCGCATGATATAATCTCTCTGGAAAACAAAATACTTATCATAGGTTTCAGGAATAGCATATTTAGAAGTACCAATACTCCTTGGCCGCACTACCCCAAACTGCCTGCTGATATCAGCCCTGAAACTCAACTGCGAAGGCACTAAATTAATATTGAAATCTTTTACAAGATCAAACCAATGATGTTTGGTTTTTTTGAAGAGCTTTTTAAACGGCTCAAAATATTTTGGCTGCGGTGCAAAATTATAACCCAGTGCTCCCCTATGCCTTGTTACATCATTGTATTCTATCAAGGGATTATGACTACTGGTTTTGATGTAGGAATAACTCACATCCACATTCTCAATATCATAAACCTTTGGTTTTTTTCCATTGGTTTTATTCTTTTTTACATTCGTAAAATTCACGGTCTTGATAGAGGTAAAATCAATCGCTGCATTTCTGATAGAATCTTTACGGGTACCGTCGGCACTCCTTAATTTATCTTTCAACTTTATATCCTGATCATAAGGATCATATTCCGGTGTACTCGCTGTTTGAGAATAGCTGGCAAAAACAGGAATAGACATCCCGGCTTTTTTAGGTAATAATTTACCTAGTTCCAAATTGGTTGCAACATCAAACTGTAAGAAATTATCCCTGTACCGATCATTTACTCTTTGTTCCAGTGTACCAAAACCCTGGGTATGCATATTGGCAGAAACTGAAATGGTACCCAAATCAGAAAGCATCAAATCCACTCTTCCCAATGCGGCATATCCTCCTTTTTCATCAAGAGATGATAACCTTAATTCATTGGCCCAAACCTCACCGCAAAGGGGTGCATCAGAATTGGTATTTTCCACACCTATTAATACCCCTTTTATCTCGCCAAGATTAGGACTTCCCATTACAGAATATTCCTGCCCGTTGGCCTGCATTTGTCTGAATATTTGACCAAGCGGCGTACTGCTCAGATTCCTGGTCTGCTTTAATTTTGTTAGTACTTGCAAATCCACATCAAGCGAATTTCGCGGATTCCATAAGGTATCATTGTACTCGTCTGAATCCGGATTTAAACTTCCCGCTTCGTGCGGAGTAAGAATTAAAGGAATCCTGATCTCATAATAATTGCTCACAAAATCTGTACCCATACGAATCACAGCAGTAAGGTCTTTGTCTTTGATAGAAGAAGGACCCGATTTTTGTGAACGCTCTGCGTGCATATACATCTGCAGTTTACGGAACTGCCTCAGATCTCTGTTGGCAAATGTTTGAAACACTGCTTTTGCATCATTCTGTCCCAACTCGCAAAACTGTAATTGCATCGCCTGCTCATTCTGCAATAAATTCACACCGTTATTACTAAGTGTTTGCACCCTTTGAATTTCTCTTGGCGTACGATAAGGCAATGGCACCCTTTTATCATTTTCCTCAATATTTACAGCGCCTACATTAAAAGCCGCTGTTGTTGTTGGAGTATATAAACCTGTTGAATCTACTCCGTACTGAAACTTACGCCAGATATTACGGGTAAGTTGTAAAGAACCAAAACGCATGGTAACACTGTCCTCAAAATCTGTCATAAACATCCTGATAAATCGGATAGATTTAAAATCAGGAATATTGCCAATTTTTCTGTTATAGCTTCCTATCGGTATGCGAAACTGATACCATGTTTCTGGACGTTGTTGTCCGGTAGGTAGATTTACAGTAACTACTTTTTTATCTACAATATAATTAGTACCCACCGCCATTTCCGGAGCAGTGCTGGGTTTGATATCAACGATATACTGAAAATATTCTTCTGTTTCATTGAGGGTATTATCTCTGTTCAAATCCTCTGCATCAGGATATAAAGTAGCAGCACTCGAAAACTCACCCCCATCAGAAATAGGAGAGTTGCCTTGAGGGCTATTGTAATTTTTATACCTTTCCAAAATACCTGAATTACCACCAAAAGTAGCATCCCTGTAATTTTTATAATTATCTGCAGATGGATCATTGAATGCATCCTGATAGGCTTTACTACCAATTCCAAAATTAGAAGCCAGTTCTGCAAGATAGGCCTGTCTTTTAGTGGCTTCTGCGGTATCATTCAAACCATCAAATCCCACATCCTGAAATAACCTGTCTTCCGGAATATTACTAAATGCAGTGGTTACTTGTATAGGATTGCGAGGCACAACACCCCAATTGGTATTATCTATAGGAGCT
>CANNJE010000129.1 GCA_947504605.1 Chitinophagaceae bacterium | reverse complement strand
TAAGAATTTCTGAAGGGACTGTAACATCCAGTTTTACGGCAATTGCTGTTTCGGGATACGCTTCAATAATATCTTTTACATCATCTGTATTACGAGCAGCTACTGCTGCCTGGTATCCTTTTGCCAATACTTCTTTTGCTAGTGCACGTCCAAAACCAGTTGAACATCCTGTTATAAACCAAACTTTTTTCATCGTATATATTTTTTGTAAAATTAAGGTGCAATCAATTCATTTATTAAAACAATACATATTAAATGAGATGTTATTTAAATGTTACTGGAGCTATAAATATTTTTTTGGCATATTTATTGTCTTGCTTCTGTCATGAAAAATCAGATAACCATATTACTCCTGACAGTTCACCTGTTTGCGTATACTGATTTATTACAAATAGTAAAATTCCCACAGGTACTCAAACACTACCAGAGCCATATTTTTCTCAATAAGTCGCTTAGTTTTGGTGATTTTTTAGCCATGCATTATGGCAATTATGATAACAAAGGTAATACTCAGGATAAGGAAGATATGAAACTGCCATTCAAAACCATTAATATACATATCGTTGTATCCGCAGTTATTAGTTCGATTTTTTCTATAAAAAACGAATTTGAAATTCCAACTTTTCATAAATATTTTTTTTGTTATCATTATATGATCATTTCATCCAGCCCCTCCGCTGGTATTTTTAGACCCCCAATTATTACTGCATAAAATTTAACGCTACATCTTTTTTACTGAAGTGCATTAAGGCTCAATATGGTTAACCTATTTTGAAACATACCCTTATAAAGCCATTATAGATATATATGATTGTGCCTTTAAAATATTTGTAGGAATTAATAACTTATGTATATATTCAAAAAATATTGAAATGAAAAACACACTAATTATTTTCTTTGGACTGATATTATCTGCTGCCTTTTTTTTGGGAGCCTGTGTTCATGAAATCCCCCATGATTTTTGTTCGTCTGACCCCATATCACTTACGCTTGCTAAAACGGATGCTTCCGGGAATCAAAATAATGGGATTATTGTAGCAACAACAACTGGCGGCAGTAATTTTCTTTATAGCTTAAATGGAGCCAACTTTATTGGGAATGGTACTTTTACAGGACTTCGCCCAAATACTATTTACAGGGTAGTTTCAAAAAACTCCTGGGGTTGTACGGATACTGCTGAAATTGAAATTGGTCTTATTACACCACCCAATCCATGTGTAGGAGTAACAATTACGGTAAGCAGCAGCAAAACCGATGCTTCTCTTAATCAAAATAATGGCATTATTAATGCATCAGCGAGTCCTGCGGGAACTTATACCTACAGCATCAATAATGGAGCGTTTCAACCGGTAGGAAGCTTTAGTGGTTTGGCTGCAGGCAACTATACTGTTACCGCAAAAAATGCGAATGGTTGTACCGGTACAGGCCAGCTAACCATAGGTACCATTAATCCATGTGCAGGCATAACAGTGCTGGTTACCACAACTAATACCAATCCTACAACCGGTCAATCTAATGGAACTATTAATGCAACAGCTACCGGTGGAACAGGCTTTACCTATAGTTTAAACAATGGAACTTTTCAAAGCAGCGGTAACTTTACCGGGCTTGCTACAGGAAACTATACCATTACTGCAAAAAATTCGAATGGTTGTACAGGTGTAACCATCGTTGCATTGGGAGCCACCAATCCATGTGCCGGGGTAACCATTACCGTTAGTGCAACAAAAGTAGATCCAACAACCGGTCAGACCAATGGTTCTATTACAGCAACAGCGAGTGGTGCTACTGGCTTTACCTACAGTTTAAATAATGGAACATTTCAAAGCAGTGGAACCTTTTCTGGATTGGCTGCTGGAACTTATACCGTTACCGCAAAAAGTTCGGGAGGATGCCTGGGATCTTTATCTGTTACACTTACAGGTACTAACCCTTGTACCAATACATTGATTACTATCAACAATAATATTGCAAATGTGGTTCCCTGCGGAACGCCTGCTGCCAATGGTCAGATTACCATTACAGCAGGGGGATCTTCAGGATATACTTATAATATTAATGGTGGTGCATACCAAAACAGTAATATTTTTAGTTCTCTTGCAGTAGGAACATTTACAGTGGGAGTTAAAGATGTAAATGGTTGTACGAAAACAGCTTCTGCTACAGTTGGAACTGCAGCTGCAGGGCCATTGTTTGCCAGTGTAAAAACATTGATCATAAACCGTTGTAGCGGTTCGGGTTGTCATACAAATGGTGGTAATGCGGCTGGTTACAATTTTGACACAGATTGTAAAATTGTTGGTTATTGGAGCCAGATAAACAGATCTACTGTTTTGTATACAATGGTTAAAATGCCTAAAAGTCCGCAGGCCTTTTTCTCCGCAGCAGAAAAATTAATCATCACAAACTGGGTAAATGCAGGGCATAGCTATGGCAACTAAATAAATTGAATTTTAGAATGTGTAGTATTCAAACTACTCACTTTAAAATTTTTAAATACTAATTTTACAAATACTATAAAATCATAAAATATGAAAGGCAAATTCATTTTAATAATTCTTCTTGCCAGTTTTGGTTTTACATCCTGCTACTACGACAAGGCCGATTTGTTGTATCCTGGCGCTAATGCTCCCTGTACCACAGTGACCTCCGTTTCGTATGCACAGGATGTTGTTCCATTATTGCAGCAATATTGCTATAGCTGCCATAGCGGAGGAAGTCCATCAGGAGGAATTGCTATGGGCACTTATGCAACGGATAAAACGATTGCATTAAATGGTAAACTATATGGCAGCATTAATTATTCGAGTGGCTTTTCACCTATGCCGCAGGGAAGTCCTAAATTTAGTTCCTGCCAGTTAGCTACTGTTAAATTATGGATTGACAATAATACTCCTAACAATTAAACCCCTTTTTAAGAAATGACCAGAAAAACAATTAAATATTCATTTGGTGCAGTAGTCCTTATTATTGCAGTTTCTGCTTTTTTTGCATACAAGGAATATAACAGAAAGCAAAAAGATGTAGCTGAACTTTCGGCAGCTTATACCCTAAGTAGCGATGAAATTCTTAAAGCTTTTTCTACTGATGAAAAAGCGGCCAATTTAAAGTATCTGGATAAAGTAATTTCTATTAAAGGGATATTAAAGTCGAATAATAAAGATGATGAGGGAACTTATACGGTAGTGCTGGGTGATTCTTCATCAATGTCATCTGTAAGGTGTACCATGGACAGTATCCACAATGGAGAAGCCGCCCTTTTAAAAACAGGTGAGTCTATTTCGGTGAAAGGCGTTTGCACAGGCTTTAATGCAGATGAAATGCTTGGATCGGACGTCATTCTAAACCGTTGCTCAATCAAAAATAATTAATCAATTAAAACTTTTTCAAATGAAAAAAATCAGCACCGTATTCATTCTTTTTATCCTCTCTTTTCAAGCAATACAAGCGCAGGGTAAATTTTTTACCAAAACGGGTAAAATAAATTTTAACGCCACTGCTCCGTCATCACCTGAAAAAATTGAAGGTGTAAACAAAGCTGTTACCTGTGTGATTGATATTAAAACAGGTAATATGCAATTCGCTGTTTTAATGAAAGGCTTTGAATTTGAAAGAGCATTGATGGAAGAGCATTTTAATGAAAATTATGTGGAGAGCAGTAAATTCCCGAAAACAGAATTTAAAGGAAGTGTTAGCAATAATGCTACTGTAAACTATACTAAAGATGGTGTGTATCCGGTAAAAGTAAAAGGAAAACTTACGATGCATGGCGAAACAAAAGAAGTTGAAACTGATGGTAAAATATCCATTAAAGGGGGTAAGATAAATGCGACAGCCAGTTTTTCTGTAGCATTTGCAGATTACAAAATTACTATCCCAACGCTGGTTTCTGATAAAATAGCAAAAAAGGCCAACATCGAAGTAGACTGTTCGTTGGAGCCACTTAAATAAATCCTATTATTCTAACAACAATAACAACAACATGAAAAGAAGTTATTTAATGGGGAGTTTGTTTTTGGTATGCTTCCTTTATTTTCAGCCTATACAGGCACAGGATGATTTACTGGCATTGGTAGGGCCTGATAAACCGAAAAAAGAAAGGGTTAAATATGCTTTCAAATCTCCCAGGGTAATCAACGGGCATTCGATGGAATTCCTAAATCCCGGCACGATGGATTTTAGAATCCTTCACCGTTTTGGTCCATTAGACCAAGGTTATAAAAATTTCTTTGGTTTCGACCAGGCGAATATGCGTATTGGTCTAGACTTTGGCTTACTTCATAATCTGATGGTGGGAATTGGAAGAAGCAATGTAAAAAAAGAGGTGGATGGTTATATTAAGTTTGCCCCCATCCGTCAGTCAACCGGTCCGGGGAATTTTCCGGTAACCATTGCATTGGTAAGTGGTATGACCATGAATACTTCTCCATGGGAATTTCCGGATCAAAAAAACTTTTTCACTTCAAGACTGGCTTATTATTTCCAAACAATTATTGGTCGTAAGTTTAGTGAAAGTTTCACCTTACAGGTATCTCCTACTGTTGTGCATAATAATCTTGTGGCGAGTCAAGCTATATCAAACGATATCTATGCCCTAGGAGTAGGTGCCAGGCTAAAGGTTTCTCAACGCATCGCAATTACCTGTGATTATTACCACAATTTTAATGGATTGGTTGAAGACCTCACTTTTGATCCACTTTCTGTTGGTGTAGATATTGAAACAGGTGGTCACGTATTTCAGTTGCATTTTTCCAATGCAGTGGGTATGAATGAAAGGGCATTTATTATGGAAACGACCAATAGCTGGGCGAAGAAACAAATGCGTTTTGGTTTTAACCTGAGCAGGGTATTTCAGATAAGCAAAAAGAAAAATAAATAGTATAAAGGCTTTGTCTGCATGCAGATTGAACTACTAAAAATCCCATCTTTAAAAGATGGGATTTTCTATTTATATCAGAACAAATTTCTTTAATTAGGATTGGGTACTATGAGCAGTTGAGACTGTAGAAACTTTTCTATTCTATTGTCAAAATAAACAACTGTTTATTTGTAGCGAAATAACGACTCAACAATCGATGGATTTCTACAACAGACAAATATTTGACAGGTAATTTTGTTTTAATATATCCACTTCTAAAAACCTTTTTATGAAACAGCTCACTTCTCTTTATTTTCTGATTTTCATTTTAATACTCACTAGTTATATACCGGGTAAAGCGCAAAACATTGCTATCAATGCTACCGGAGCTGCAGCAGATGTCTCTGCAATGCTGGATGTGCAAAATGCCAACAAAGGGTTGCTTATTCCCCAGATCATTCTGGGTTCATTAACAGACGCTACTGTTATTCCAAGCCCTGCTGCGAGTCTTTTAATTTATAACACCAATGACTTATTAACCGAAGGCAAAGGGTATTATTATAATTCAGGAACTTCATTGGCTCCTGTTTGGACCAAGTTAGTAGCAAGTGGTAAAGAATGGAAATTGGGAGGCAATACAGGCACCACGCCAGGAACCGATTTTATTGGCACTACTGATGCGAAGGATCTTGTAATAAAAACAAATGGCAGTTCGAGGGTAAATATTTCAAGTGCAGGTATTAGCACTATTGGAGATGCTACCAACCATTCAAAATTTGCATCAGATGGTACGTTAACACTTGAAGGGAGTGCTACCGTTTTTAGAGATTTAAACGTACCGGTATTTTCAACAAGTAATTCAAGCAGCAACCCTCCTTCAATATCCAGATTTAGAAGAGATGCAGGAGATAACAGTCAGGGAGTTTTTACTTACTTTTTTAGTGCCTCAACAGAACAGGAGCTATATTTTACCGTACAACTACCACACGAATGGAAAGAGGGATCTTCCTTATATCCCCATGTTCATTGGGTTACAACTACTGATGTAAACTCAACAAAAATTAGGTGGGGGCTTGAATATACTTGGGTTAATCTTGCTGGAAATTTTGGCAATACCTCTTTTGAATATGGAGAAGACCCTGTGGTGCCCAATGGTACTGTAACTGCTTACGAGCATGCTATTACAGCAATAGGCAGTGGAATCAGCGCTACCGGTAAAACAATTTCAAGTTATTTGGTTTGCCGGATATTTCGGAATGCAACCGCAGGTTCAGATGACTTTACAGGTACTGCAGGTTTACTGGGCATTGATTTTCATTTTGAAGTTGATGCTGTTGGCAGTCGCACTGATTATACAAAATAGCGTAAAAAAAAGGGTTGCTAAAAAATAGCAACCCTTTTTTTATTGACTTAAAACCCCTGTTTATGTCTCAACAATTTCCAACCATCAACCCACAATGTTGCCACTGCTGCAACTCCTATACAAATAATGATATTAGTGAAAGAAATTTGTTGTAATTGAAAAAGGTCTCTAGCAAATGGCAGGTATAAAAATATTCCAATAAACAAAAGTGTAATTGAAATAATGATAGGAACAAGGTTGTTTTTATATTTAAGTGTTTTAAAAATGGAAAAATAAAAGGATCGGTTTACCAGTGTTAAAAATATATTACTAAATAAGAGTGTGGTAAAAATGATGGTTCTTATTGTTGTATCATTGGCCCCCTGCCCTATAAAATAATATCCTACTCCGAGGCAACCTGCTGTAATCATCAGGCCTTGTACAATACTCATGGATAATTGTTTTAACGATAGAAAAGTAGCCCCTGCTTTTCTTGGAGGTCGGTTCATTGTACCGCGTTCCATTGGTTCATTTTCATAAATAATAGAACAGGTTGGCCCCATAATCAATTCCAGAAAAATAACGTGTACCGGCGAAAAAATATCATGAAATACCCATCCAAATAATAAGGGTAGTGTAACGATTAAGATGATTGGAATATGAATGGAAACAATGTACTGAATGGCTTTTTTGAGGTTATCATAAATTTTTCTGCCCAAGGCTACGGCATCGGTCATATGAGACAGGTCATCATCTGTAAGAATAAGCGATGCTGCCGATTTAGCTACTTCGCTTCCCCGTTGCCCCATTGCTATACCGATATGAGCCGCTTTTAATGCCGGTCCATCATTCACTCCATCGCCCGTCATCGCCACCACTTCCCCATTGTCTTTAAGGGCTTCTATTACTTTTAGTTTGGCCTCCGGAAACATACGGGCAAAAATATTTATATGCTTTAATCTTTCCATTAAAGCATCATTGCTTAATTGCATTACTTCCTCTCCGGTAAGTACTTCGTCATTATGATCTAGCTGAACCTGCCGGGCAATGGCCAGTGCTGTTTCGGCATAATCGCCTGTAATCATTTTTACAGGAATTCCTGCATCTCTAAATGTTTTAATGGTTTGGATGATATTTTCTTTTGGTGGATCCTGGAAAGCAATCAGACCTAAGAATTCAAATTCAAATTCTTCCTGCGATTTTGGCCAGTCATTTTTTGTCCAGCTGCCTTTACCTACCCCCAAAACCCGGTAACCCAATTTTGCGTAATCCTGTGCCTGTGTTTCTATTTGTTTTAATGTAATGGGGTCTATTTTGCTTTGCCTTAATATTCCTTCGGGGCCACCTTTTACGGCAATAACTGTTTCGCCTTTTTCATTTTTGAATATATGTGTCATCATGGGCGGTTTTCCGCCGATGGGATATTCGTGTACCTGGGTAAATTCTTTTCTTCTGTCGATAGCAGCCGATTTTTCATATAATTCATGAATGGCTTTTTCCATGGGATCAAAGGGATTGGTTTCACTGCTCCACATGGCGTATTCAATTAAAAGCGGAGGTAACGAAGAAGGATCCTTTACAACAATGGATTTTTTGGATACAGCATCATAGACAAAGTCGAGACTCATTTTATTTTGGGTGAGCGTACCCGTTTTATCTACGCAGATAACTGTAGCAGAACCCAGGGTTTCGACATACTGAGGTTGTTTCACTATTATTTTATTACGCAGTAATCTAAATGCTCCCAGTGCCTGAAAAGTACTAAATGCAACCGGAATCTCTTCTG
>CANNJE010000128.1 GCA_947504605.1 Chitinophagaceae bacterium | reverse complement strand
GTTATCATCGCTTTTAAGGGCATAAACCGGATATTGGTTTTTTTAATCTTCGAAAGGGTATTTAGATCATATTGTATTTTAAAAAATTAGAAGTTGACTGATATTGAATTTTAACGGCTTTCCTCTTGTTAGATTTTTGGATATTGGAAAAACTATTTTTTGGTTTTATCAGGATTCATGGACAATGATTGATATTTAATCTCTATCAATCAACTTCTGACACAAAGATGCGCCGATATAAAACCCTAAACAAGAGCGTATTTGCTATTTATTTATAGTGAAGTAATTACGGGCCTTGTAGTAAAGGGTACAGGGTTCCAAGTGTACAGATACGTATGAAGGGAACGTATAAATACGTAGTTGTTTAGGTTGTTTTTTTGTTTATTAGGTTGTTTTTATTGCTGAAACCCTTTATTCATGAAGGGTTCAGCGTTTTTGGGTAATGATAGGAAAGGAATGGGGAAGATAATTAATCCCCTATGTTTTTGCGATAAGTCTGGTTAAATAAAAAACTCCCGCAAAAATTTGCGGGAGTTAATTTTTTAAGCAAAGTAAAAACTTGCTGGCTTTTCAGGTATTGAGTTTACTATCTTGAGTTATACTCGTCAGTAAAAATATCCTGGTTACTCTGTCAATTTCTTTTTGCTATGATCGCTGTGGTTGTCAGCATAAGCATTTGGATAAAGGAACTACTTGTTGGTTTTTTCTTTAGGATTTGAATCTTTTATTTTGGCTATCATCGCTTTTGAAGGCATAAGCCGGATATTGGTTTTTTTGGTCTTCCTTAGGATTTGAAATCTCTTTTGTTTTGGCTATCATCGCTTTTGAAAGCATAAGCCGGATATTGTTTTTTTTAGTCTTCTGTAGGATTTAGATTC
This sequence comes from Chitinophagaceae bacterium, assembly GCA_947504605.1. Lineage (GTDB taxonomy): Bacteria > Bacteroidota > Bacteroidia > Chitinophagales > Chitinophagaceae > Ferruginibacter. The sequence continues at coordinate 7,146 of CANNJE010000128.1, read as the reverse complement.
AATTGGTTTGGTTATCATCGCTTTTGAGGGCATAAACCGGATATTGGTTTTTTTGGTCTTCCTTAGGATTTGAAATCTCTTTTGTTTTTGGCTATCATCGCTTTTGAAGGCATAAGCCAGATATTGGTTTTTAGTTTTTTGTAGGGTTTGGATCTTTTTTAGGATTTATTGGATATCGATTGATCTTTTATACCTATCAATCATTTTCTAACGCAAAGATGCGCCCATAATATACCCTGTACAATAGCGTATTGGCTATTTTATTGTGCTATATTCTGTGTTGTTAGCTGGATTTTAGTTTTAATCGTACTCGTGTCTTTACGTAAATGATTGTAGTATAATCTCTAATAATTGTAGCGAAGGGGGTTCTTTGTTTAAAGCAGGTATTGATATGAAATCTTTTGCAGTATACTGTTTTGGCTCATTATACTGCTTTATTTTATTGTAGCTGGTTTTAAATAGTATAGTTGCTCCCGAAAGATAAAACAATGGGAACCCAGTACTGTGGGCTAGGGTTGTTTTAAATTACGATAAATTATATTTTGATTAATAACTCAATTGTTAGCGGAGCATAAATTAAGTATGATAACCTGAAGAATATAAAGAAGTTTGTTTTCAATCCTTAATGGATTTATTGCAAAGAGGATAATAGGTCGTTGCTATTAAAAAAGGTAGAAGTTGGCTGATATTGAATTTTAACAGCTTTCTCTAAAAATAGAGTCATTGGGTGATGGATTGGGTTTAGGTTGTTATAAGGGCTGGGGACAATGTATGATTTTTCTCCATCGGTCAACTTCTAGTGTAAATGTAGATTATTATACAGGCTTAAAGTATAGTATAATATATAAAGATGCATCGTTTTTTATTTAAGAAAATGTCGATAAATATCCAGATTAAGATAGGATGATATCGTACTGTATCGATAAAAGCTGGGGCATAAAAAACTTCCACAGTGTTTTGTTTTGCAAAAATACTGTGGAAGTTAAATTCTTTACCAACGTTTTCCAGTGTTGGCTTTTCGTAATGGGGGTTACAATTCCGGTTTTATCCGGTGAATTAGTATTTCCCTGGGGTTTGTTTTAAAGTCTTTCGCCATCATCGCTGTATTTAGCAGCATAGGCTTTAGGATAATGAATTGGTTTGGTCTTTTAAAGGATTTGGTCTTCTTGGTCTTCTTTAGGATACTCGATCAAGGTTTTTAGCTATCATCGCTTTTAAGGGCATAAGCTGGATAATTGGTTTTTTTGGTTCTTCAAATGGATAAAATATGGTTTGTTTTGTTTTTAAAAAGTAGAAGTTGACTGATATTGAATTTTAACGGTTTTTTTCTATTGCTAGCGTTTAAGATATTGGATAGATTCTTTTAGTTTTTGTTAGGATTTTTGGACCATGATTGATATTTAATCTATATCAATCAACTTCTGATACAAAGATGCACCTGTTAAGGACCTTAAACAAGCGCGCATTTGCTCTTTTTCCCCAATGAAGAAATTACCAACCCAATCGTAAATAGGCTTAAAAAAAGGGGGAATTGTCCTAAAAGAGGATACGTATAAGTACGAACGCTTCGCAATGGGTATCAGACAAAAAAAAATGCTGCATTGTTTGAAATGCAGCATTTAAAGCTATTTGACCGGTATCGTACAATAACGGTTGTTTTATTTACTCAGGCTTTGTATAATGTCATATTTGGTAACAATATGATACATTCCTGTTTCATCCTTACTTAATACAGCGCCATTTTCTTTGTTTATAAAAGTACTTAGCCGTTCAACAGGCGTATCAAAAGCAACTTCCGGATATGCTTTTTCCATTACAGTACTTACCAACGCATCTTTAACATCAGAATTATTTAAAATTTTATCAAACAATCCGCTCTCTGAAATGGCGCCCACATTGGTTTCTCCATCAAATACCGGTATATTTTCGATATCATATTTTTTCATTAATTCAATAGCATCCAGCACGGTCTGGTTAGGGGATATGCTTTTTGTTTTTTGAGTTCCTCTTCCACTAATAAGATCTTTAAATGTTTTGACATCTAAAAATCCCCTCTCCATCATCCACTCATCATTGTAAACTTTTCCTACATAACGGCTACCATGGTCATGAAAAATACAAACAACTACATCCTCTTTTTTTAATTGATCTTTTAGCTGGAATACGCCCTGAAGGCAGCTTCCGGCACTGTAGCCACAAAACAAACCTTCTTCTTTGGCAATTCTCCTTGCCATCACCGCTCCGTCTTTATCCGTAACTTTTGTGAATTCATCAATAACAGTCATATCATAGTTTTGGGGTACAAAGTCTTCCCCAAATCCTTCACTGATATAAGGATATACTTCTTTTTGATCAAGTTCACCTGTTTCAAAATATTTCTTTAAAAGAGAACCATAACTGTCAACAGCCCAAATTTTGATGGCAGGATTTTTTTCTTTGAGGTACTTGCCCGTGCCAACGATGGTACCCCCGGTGCCTGTTGCAACAATCAGGTGTGTAATCTTTCCTTCGGTTTGTTCCCAGATTTCAGGACCTGTTTGTTCATAATGAGCCTGCCTGTTGGCAAGGTTGTCGTATTGATTAACATACCAGCTATTGGGGACTTCGGAAGCCAGTCTTTTTGAAACAGAATAATAGGAGCGGGGGTCTTCAGGTTCTACGTTGGTAGGGCACACGATTACCTCTGCACCTACCGCTTTAAGGATATCTGCTTTTTCTTTAGACTGCTTTTCAGTTGTTGTAAAAATACATTTGTATCCTTTTACACAGGCTGCTAAAGCAAGGCCCATTCCTGTATTTCCACTGGTGCCTTCAATGATGGTACCTCCTGGTTTTATTTTTCCTTCCTTTTCTGCAACTTCCAGCATTTTTAGTGCCATCCGGTCTTTGATAGAATTGCCCGGGTTAAAATATTCAACCTTAGCAAGCACCGTGCAGGGAAGTGTTTTGGTAATCTTATTTAGTTTGATAAGCGGAGTATTGCCAATCGTTTCTAATACATTGTTCAGCCACATATGGTTACAATTTTTGCCGCAAAGGTAATGATTTAAGTATGGGAGTAGCGTTAAAACAAAACGGGAAATGAATTCGGCTGAATTCATTTCCCGTTTTCATATTTAGTTTTAATAACAGGTCTATCTATTCAATATTTCCAATGCTTTTTTAATGTTGTTATCAACTGCATTCATTGCTTTATAATATCCTTCTGTTCTGAATAACTGCCTGGCAATGGATGTTTTTAGAGACTTGCTGATAAACTGCTTTTCGCTAAGAGCAATGCCTGAAAGATTAATGGAATCTTTAGCAGCCATTTGTTCAAAAAATTTCCAGTCGGTTTCACTAATAGTAAAAGCCAGAATAAAATCCTCAGATGATTTGTACTGTTGTGTCAATTCGGGGTGTATTAAAAAATAGCGGTACCCAAAATTATTGAGCAGACCATTGCTGTAAAGTTTTGCAGAAGTCAATTCTATTTTAGAAGTATCTGCTGCTACAAAATAATCCGGTGTGATGCCGCCACCTCCAAATATTTTTTTGCCTCCCTTGGTCGTATAAATTTTAGTAGAATCATTTTTTACTGAATCTGCAGAAACCATGGAGCCATTGCTGTACCTGTTGGAAATTTCTTCGTAATAAGCTTTGCCGCCATTGCTATAAGGCCTTTGAATGCTGCGTCCTACAGGTGTGTAGTATCTTGCAATTGTTAATCGAAGTGCACTTTTATTGCTCAAGTCAAATTGTTCCTGAACCAACCCTTTGCCAAAACTTCTGCGACCGATGATGGTAGCCCTATCCCAGTCTTGCAATGCACCCATTAGTATTTCACTGGCACTGGCACTTCCTTCATCCGATAAAATAACCAGTTCGCCTTTTTCAAACTGACCTTCTCTTCTGCAACGGTATTCTTTCTTTTCGGCATGGCTTCCTTCGGTGTAGGTAATCAATTTGTCTCCATCAAGAAATTCATCTGCTATTTCAACCGCTTCGTCCAAAACACCTCCACCATTTCCTCTTAAATCCAGGATTAATTGCTTTAAGCCTTTTTTCTTCAAATCTTCAAGGCTTTCCATAAACTCCCTGTATGTTTGTTTGGAAAATTTATTGAGGCGGATATAGCCAATTGATTTGTCAATCATATAGGCTGCATCCAAACTGGATAATGGAATAATGCCTCTTTTTACAGTAATCGTTTGTTGTTGTCCTTTCCTTAAAATCAATAGATTTACCGGGCTTCCCAATGGACCTCTTAAGTTTTTTCTAATTCTATCAGTAGGTATTTTTTTTCCACTTATTACAGAATCATTGGCTTTTAAGATTTTGTCTCCAGTTTTAATTCCAGCAATAAATGAGGGCCCATCTTTTAAAACATTAATTACATGCAGGGTGTCGTCAAAAATATTGAATTCTATACCGATGCCATAAAAATTACCGGCAATATCTTCATTAGCAGATTGTAAATCTTCGGCAGGAATATAAACGGAATGGGGGTCTAATTTTGAAAGCAGCACAGAAATGGCTGTATCAGAAAGCGCATCCAGGTTCACGGTGTCTACATACCTGTTCTGAATCAGATCCATCACTTCCTGTATGGTTCTTCTTTTTTCAACATAAAAAAAACTTTTGCCGGGTATACTATCTCTCATTTTATAACCAAGAAACATCCCTACAATCATTGTTAGGCTAAATAAAAGGGGTAACCAAATCTGTATTTTTTTCTTCTCCATTATCATTTTAAATAATTTGCCAAAAAATCTTAAGCCAATGCTAATGCCGCGAAGGTAATTTTTTGTTGCTTACCTTTTATTTTTTTATGGGGTTTAGCGGGATTGTTATATCTTACTATTAATTTAAAATTCAAAGATGAAATCGATATTAATTGCAGATAGTGGCTCCACAAAAACAGAGTGGTGTTTATTATCTGAGGGCAAGAAGAAGAAAGTAACGACACAGGGCTTAAGCCCTTACTTTCTTAATGAAAGTCAGATAAGTGAAATATTAAAAAAGGAACTGATGCCAAAATTAAAACAGGCTGTTCCTGATGAAATATTCTTTTACGGTACGGGTTGCAGCAATCCTGCCAATGCCAATATTGTTAAAAATGCCATTCGTCAGCATTTTAAAAAAACAACCATTAAAATAGAGCACGACCTGATGGGTGCCGCAAAAGCACTTTGTGGCAATGAAAAGGGGGTGGCCTGTATCCTTGGAACCGGCTCCAATTCCTGCTTTTATAACGGAAAAAAGATTGTAAAAAACAGTCCGGGTCTTGGATACGTTTTGGGCGATGAAGGCAGTGGTGCCTATATGGGCAAAAAAGTAATTCAATATTACTTATACAACACTTTTGATGAAGATTTGATGGAACGCTTTAAAGCAAAATTTAATACCAACGCAGTAGAGATACTTGAAGCAGTATATAAAAAGCCTTTACCAAACCGTTATCTGGCAAGTTTTGCCATTTTTCTGGCAGAAAACAGAGGCCATTTTATGATAGAAAACATTATTGAAGACGGCCTGAACGATTTTTTCTTCAATCATGTATATAAATACAGGGAAAGCTGGACAATGCCAATTCATTTTATAGGCAGTATTGCATTTGGGTTTAAAGATGTATTAAAAGATCTTTGTAATTCATATGAACTTCAATTAGGAAGGGTATTAAAAAACCCAATGGAGGGATTGATCAAATATCATCAACAATAAAAGAACTGGAACTGATTTATGGCTTTTCAAAAAATTACAGAAACAGACTCTCTATATCGCCAGCTTGATAAGATGTCTATCGGGGAATTGTTAGAAAATATTAATACAGAGGATAACAAAGTTCCAGCTATCATCCGGCAGCAAATTCCCAAGATCGAATTGTTGATTAATGCTATTGTAGACAAAATGCTCATGGGTGGCCGTTTGTTTTATATTGGAGCAGGAACAAGTGGAAGACTTGGCATTGTAGATGCGAGTGAGTGTCCGCCAACTTATGGGGTGCCTTATGGAATGGTAATAGGTATCATAGCTGGAGGCTATAAAGCCATAACAGAAGCCGTTGAGTTTGCAGAAGATGATACCGAACAAGGCTGGCTTGATTTGGAAGCGTATCATATTAATGATGCAGATGTGGTGATAGGAATTGCAGCTAGTGGCACCACACCTTATGTGATTGCTGCTTTGGAAAAATGTAGGGCTAAAGGTATTGTTACGGGTAGTATTTGTTGTAATCCCAACGCTCCTTTGAGTGCAGCAGCAGATTTTCCAATAGAAGTAGTAGTAGGGCCGGAGTTTGTAACTGGAAGTACCCGAATGAAAAGCGGTACCGCTCAAAAGTTGGTTTTAAATATGATATCAACTACCGTAATGATACAATTGGGTAGGGTTGAAGATAATAAAATGGTGAATATGCAGCTATCCAACGATAAATTGGTAGATCGAGGCGTTAAAATGCTCATGCATAACCTCTTATTAACCGACTATGAACTGGCTAAAACACTCCTGCTTCAATACGGAACAGTTAAAAAAGCAATGGAAAATTACCATTCCTAAAAAAATATTGTTTCTTATTTCATATAGTAGTAAATTAGAATTCTAAACTAAAAATGCTCTTATGAACTGTAAACTTTTACTTACTACAACTTTTATTGTATCAGCTGCTTTAGCTTCAGCACAAAACTCCAATAAAGCATTCGCTATAACCGGAGATGGTAATCAGGATTACGTTTGGATGAATATTCGCCAGGTAGACCTTGGTACAGGACAGGTTTCCAAAACTATTTTTCAGCGCAGCAAAAGTAATTTTGTGCTCACTGATGTAAATACAAAAATAATTACCACTCAGGCTTCAGCAATGAATGGTAATCTATTTCAATCCAGAGATTATCCTACCGGTTCACTTGTAGCTGCTGCTGCATACGATCAACGTAACAACAAATTGTTCTTTTCCCCGATGCGTATCGGAGAACTGCGTTGGGTAGATTTGGATATAAAAAATGAAACGCCTAAATTTTATACCATCTCTTCGGAAGTGTTGAATTTTGGACCTGCGCCCGATGAGGCCAATCATATTACCCGTATGGTAATTGCAGCAGATGGCAATGGTTACGCCATTACCAACGATGCCAATCACCTGATTAAATTTACAACAGGCAAAAAACC
>CANNJE010000127.1 GCA_947504605.1 Chitinophagaceae bacterium | reverse complement strand
GTGCTTTTGGCAATCATACAATGCGGTTGCGCCTACGGAGCAATTACGCTATTGACAATTCTACAATGCTTTTGCTCTACAATGCTTTTGCGCCTAACAGGCTCTAAAATGAGACTTTGTCTGCATTTTACGGCAATGACTAATTGGGTCAATAATTGTGTATATGTGTTTGGCATGATAAATTGTGTTTATGATGCAATTTTAATGATTTCGTTTTGTGTTGCTCCTATGGAGCAAATGCTTTATTTGATCATTCATTCTACAAAGCAGTTGCTCCTAAGGAGCAATTGCGCTTTTGACAATTCCTTCTACAAAGCGGTTGCTACTTAGGGCAATTGTACTATTTGATCTCCCTTTTTAAAGCGGTTGTTCCTAAGGAGCAATTGCACTACATGTAATTTACCCTTTTATAAAATTAATTAATATTTCGAACTGGTTTTTGCCCCTTAGGGGCAAAACCTTTGTAGCATTAAATTATAAGGAGTATTTCCGCTCCGTAGGTGCGGCACATTTCTTCCAATTATAAAAGATTCTAACCCAAAAAACATTTCAAATTCATTATCCCATTTTTGCAAAGAACTGGCTCAGATATGAGGCTATTTAAACCCCTATTAAAACCTAATATGTATTTTTTGTTTATTCAGCAGTCGAAACATTTCCAGATGACTTTGATTTCACTTCAAAATCTTTCATGTTTTCTACCTTGCCTTGTACGTCAAACATATCCTGCGCAATCATCGTTTTTAATCTCCAAAGCAGGTAAGCATCACCGGTGGTATTTTTTGCCTTATTAATGAATTGATTAATAATTTTGGAAGCTTTTTGCCAGTCGGGTGTGATAAATCTTTTCAATTCCGAATCGTAGAAATCATAGTCATCCTGCATTAGTTTTTTACCGCCTTCCAGCAGGCGTACTCCTTTACTTTCATTACACAATCTGGTCCATTCATCGGGGTCAACTTCAAATTCACTGAGGGTAATTTCCCTGGCTAATTTTTTTGCCTTTAAAAATTCCTTTGCAGGAATTTCATATAACCAGTTTGGATAAAAGATATGTCCTTTATCATTAAAGAAAGGAAGATTATTGAGATAAAGAATACTTACCCTGCTTTGGAATTCTTTCATATAATTAAGCAACCAATAATAACCACTTACGTCGTGTTTGTTCTGTGCAGCCCATATCCATATTTGTTCTTCTTCATTCCTGCGCATGTTGCCCACCAATGTTGCAGCAGTTTTATAATCATCCACTTCATCGCTGTCGGCCTTACCATCATAATCACCACCGGCCAAAACATTTTTCCACCATTCTTTACGGGCAGCAATGCCTTCGCCCACATAGATATTGTCTAAAGGGCCAACTGCGTAATCATCTCTTATCAATAAAACTTCGCCGGCCAGCGTTTCGTCCATAGCAATGGCTTCATTTAAAACTTTAACATCGGCTTCATTAAAAACTATATGTATCATCTAAATGGTTTAATGGTTGTTTGTTTCGGGTGTAATGATATAATATACTGCAGTGGTAAAAAAGTTCCTGATGAACGGAATTGATTTTATCAATTGAAACTGCACTCTTGGTTTCCATCCAAATTTGTATTCATAAACAGGATTTATTAGCCAATGCTTATGTTCGAGGATTTTATATCCCGTTCTTTTTAAGATTTTTTCAAATCGTTCAATTGAAATGCCTGTTTCTTTTATCTCTACCAGTTCTTCTGAATATTTTTTATTGGCCTTCATCAGGCTTTTAAACAAAGGCATGGGTAAAAGATGCCAGTAAGGTGTTTTTCCCAACCAGCCCTGCATCATTTGTTGGTGACCGCCATAGGGCATTTGCCATGGAGGAAATCCGAAGAAAATGATACCGCCGGGTTTCAGAAAATTCTTCATCCAGCTGATTAATTTTTCCTGATCATGAATATGTTCTATCACATCTTTCAAAACGATGATATCGAATTTTGTTCCCAGGTCTTTTTCTGCATCTACATCATAAATATTACTGTCTATCAATCTTACTTTACCGGATATTAATTCTGGCTGCAGCCATTCGTTGGCTTTTTCCAACCATAGCGGATACATTTCAACGCCGGTACAAATACAACCTGCTTCGCTAAAAGCACGAAGTAATGACCCCTGACCGCAACCAATTTCCAGCAATTGCATATCAGGTTCTATTTTTTTAACCTGCTCCACAAATGGCAATACCCATTGGCGGGCATTGTTGAGCTGAATGTCGAAATATTTTTTATAATCGGAATGAAACTCGTACATGTGATACTCAAATTTTATCGAATTATTATAATCACCCGAATTCTAAAACAAAACCGGATCATTACTATAAATCGTATTAGGAAGGTTCTTTTATCAAATCCAATTCAACCCTCAAATTTCCAATAATAAAATCCTGACGCTGAGGTGTATTTTTCCCCATATAATATTCCAGCAGGTTTTGAATATGTTCTCCCTGCTCCATGATCACGGGTTGCAGTTTCATATCTGAACTAATAAAACGTGCAAACTCATCCGGACTAATTTCACCCAATCCTTTGAATCGGGTAATCTCTGGTTTAACGCCTAACTTTTTCATTGCAGCTTGTTTCTCTGCTTCATCATAACAGTAAATAGTTTCCTGTTTATTTCTCACACGAAACAAAGGGGTTTCTAAAACATATACGTGACCATTTTTTGCAAGATCAGGAAAAAACTGGAGAAAAAAGGTCATCAACAAAAGGCGAATATGCATTCCATCAACGTCGGCATCTGTAGCGATAACAATATTGTTATAACGGAGACCTTCATAACCTTCTTCAATATTTAATGCATGTTGCAGCAGGTTAAATTCTTCATTTTCATAAACCACTTTTTTGGTAAGTCCATAGCAGTTTAATGGTTTACCCCGCAAACTAAATACAGCCTGGGTATTTACATTTCTTGCTTTGGTAATGGAACCACTGGCACTATCTCCTTCGGTAATAAAAATGGTGCTCTCTTTTTGTTTTTCAACAATAACTTCTTTGTCCTTTCCGGTAGGTTCATCATTGTAATGAAACTTACAATCCCTTAATTTTTTATTATGAAGGTTTGCTTTCTTTGCACGTTCGTTGGCCAGCTTTTTAATACCTGCCAGTTCTTTTCGTTCCCTTTCATTTTGTTCAATGCGTCTTTTCAAAGCATCGGCGGTAGTGCTATTGCGATGTAAAAAATTATCCAATTCTTTCAATAAAAAATCACCGATAAAATTCTTCATACTTTGTCCGCCTTCACTCACTGTCATTGAACCAAGTTTGGTTTTTGTCTGACTCTCAAATACAGGCTCCTGTACCCGCACAGATATCGCAGCACAGATACTACCTCTTATATCAGCAGCATCGTAATCTTTCTTAAAAAAATCCCGAATGGTTTTTACATATCCTTCTCTGAAGGCCGCCAAATGTGTACCTCCCTGTGTGGTAAACTGACCATTTACAAAACTGTAATATTCCTCTCCATATCCATTTGCATGGCTAAGGGCAACTTCAATGTCTTCTCCTTTTAGATAGATGATGGGGTAACGCAGTTCATCCTCATTCGTCTTTCGCTGCAACAGATCGAGCAAACCATTTTTGCTGACATACCTTTTGTTGTTAAGGTTCATTACGAGGCCAGCATTCAGGTAACAATAATTCCAAAACTGGTTATCGAGATACTCCTGAACAAAATGAAAGTTTTTAAAAATACTGTCATCCGGAATAAAGGTTACGAAAGTTCCGTTTTCTTCTTTTGTCGCTGTTTCTTTATGTTCTTTTGAAAGCACGCCTCTTTCAAACTCTGCAGTTTTTTCTTTGCCTTCTCTATATGCAGTTACTTTAAAATAATTACTCAATGCATTCACTGCTTTAGAACCCACCCCGTTTAAACCCACACTTTTTTGAAAAGCTTTGCTGTCGTATTTAGCACCTGTGTTCATTTTACTAACCACATCTACCACTTTACCAAGCGGAATACCACGGCCATAATCTCTAACAGTTATTGTTTTGCCTTCGATCTTAACGTCCACATGTTTACCATGCCCCATTGTATGCTCATCGATACAGTTATCAATAACTTCCTTCAGTAAAACGTAAATACCATCATCGGGACTGCTACCATCGCCTAATTTACCAATATACATACCTGGTCGAAGGCGTATATGTTCCTGCCAGTCAAGACTACGGATATTGTCTTCGGTATAATCAAATAAATCTTTCTCTGCCATAATTTTTTTGTTGTTCCAACGGTTCTTTATCTATCTGCGCTAGGTATACAGCAGGATTTACACCTGTTTTTTGAAATAGCTGTAACCTTAGCAACCGCAATCTACTAATTTTTTTAGTATTTTTGGATAGAGACAAATATAGTTAAATGAGTACACAGAAATCGCAGATGTTTTTAAACAGCTGTGTATAAATAAAGTGGGCGGATAAATTTTAGAAAAAGAATGTTGGTATAAGGTTAGATTTGCAGTTTACATATAAATTTATTGTTATTACAACTTTACAAACGGATAGAAGCATCATTGCAGTTTTGGCTACAGAAAGAGAAGCTGAAAATGACGCCTTTCGGATCTATTTAAAAAATTCTAATGGCAAGGAAACGGATCTGCTTGTTCAGGAATTAAACAGGGAAATTGAGCCACAAATTGATTGCACCAGTTGTGGGGCCTGTTGTAAGGTTTTGATGATTAATGTAAAAAAAGCAGAAGCTCAAAACCTTGCATCTTATCTAAAGATCAGTGAAACAGATTTCAAAAATAAGTATATAGAAGAGAGCCAGCAGGGGCAGTTGATCATTAATCAAATGCCTTGTCATTTTTTGGAAGATTCCCGCTGCACGGTTTATGAACACCGATTTACGGAATGCAGGGAGTTTCCGCACCTGCATAGAGATAATTTTAAGGATCGCCTGTTTGGAACCCTTATACATTATGCAATGTGCCCTATCATTTTTAATGTAGTAGAAGCATTAAAAACAAAAACAGGATTTAAACAATAAAACACTTCAATTTTACTACTAAATAATTAACGATATGAATTTAGATTTAACAGGAAAAACAGCCTTGGTTTGCGGAAGTACACAGGGACTTGGATATGCTTCGGCTGTAGAGTTGGCACTGCTAGGTGCCAATATCGTTTTGATGGCACGTAATGAAGGGAAATTAACAGACACCCTGAGCAAGCTAGATAACAGTAAAGGGCAAACGCATCAATACCTGGTTGCTGACTTTTCTGATTCTGAAAACGTAAAAAAAGCCATTGAAAGTTTTATACAAAAAAAACAGGTAGCACAAATATTGGTTAACAATACTGGCGGCCCCGCAGGAGGTACAGCTTTGGATGCAGCAACAAATGATTTCCTTCAGGCATTTAACAGTCATTTGATTTGTAATCATATATTGGTTCAGGCATTGGTTCCCGGAATGAAGGCTTCCGGCTTTGGAAGAATTATTAATATTATTTCAACTTCCGTAAAACAACCCATTGCAGGTTTGGGTGTAAGTAATACCATCAGGGCGGCGGTGGCCAACTGGAGTAAAACCCTTGCCACTGAATTAGGGCCTTTTGGAATAACGGTTAATAATGTTTTACCGGGCTTTACCAATACCGTAAGGGCCGCTTATGTAATTGAGAAAAAGGTGCAGGCTACAGGAAAGTCAATTGAGGACGTAATGGCTGCACTTGAGGCAGAAATTCCTGTTGGCAGAATTGGTGAGCCTGAAGAGTTTGGTGCTGCGGTAGCATTTCTTGCATCGCCTGCAGCTGCTTATATTAATGGCATCAACCTTCCGGTGGATGGCGGTAGGCTTACCTGTTTATAAACAAATTTCTAATTGATTGTTTATTGTTGTTAACTCCTGGAATTGGATTTTACAAAATCGGTTACCAGATATGAAATCAGTCTGCCGGTGGTTTCATCTTTTGTACCATCTGCCAACTGGCTGGCTCCCTCAGAAATATGCAGATAGGCTACTTTGGCATCAGTAGATGCAAAACTGATAAATTGCCTTGCTTGAAGGACTGAGATACCACTGGGCGTACTTGCACTGCTCAATGCATATTCAATGGCATCTATATCTAATTCAATACCGGTATAAGTATCTTCTGTAAATCCGGTAGCCTGAGCAACCGCCTGAATAAAGTTCAATCTTTCATGAATAAATATATCCTCATAAGTACTGTATTTAATAAAGGGATTGGCATGAATATCTGTAAGCACATTTTGCGAAATATAATTTTCATGTAACCCAATGATGGCATATTTACCCATATATCCATCTGCTTCCGCATAGCGGAATGCATTACCGCTGTGACGCCCTTCCATGTTTTTATAATCTGCATGCGAATCCACATTAATGCAGTTGATTTGTGCTAATGGAATTTTTTCGGCTTTATACATTCCTTTACTCACCCCTTTTATCAGTGGGTATGAATTATTATGTCCACCTCCAATAACAATTGGTATCTTATTAGCAGCTGCAATAATTTTCATAATGGCTTCTACTTCTTCATCGATTGCTGTTACGGCATGCCTATAAGCATCTATTTTTTCATCGGGACTATAGGCATTGTTTTCGATCAGGTATTTTATATCCCCAAAATCAAAATGGCCAAGCATCAATATATCTTCCCCTGTAAAAAAATCATTGCTCTGCACATTTAAAAACTCACTTAAAAAAGGAATCCAGTTACTATCGGCACCTCCTATTCCTAAATTGGCTTTTACTCCAATATCTTCCGGAATACCCACCAAAACATATTTTGCAGAAGACTGTATTAATCCTTCCGGCCAGTCGGCACCTTCCAGCAAATGCTGTATACGCTCTCCTATCCTTGTTTCGAACCTGCGCACTTTTGTTAAGGATAGAATATCTTTTTTGGAATAAAATTTAAAATGCTTCATACTGTTAAGTTAGTAAAATTCCTGATCAACGAATTTTAATTAAAGGAAAATAAGCAAATGAATAACAAGCTCTTAATATTAAAACAAAGCCCTTACAGATGCCCTGCCAATATGAACAGTTTGTGCTGTTCCAGGTTTGCGGCCTTCATAGTTAATACTCATTTCAATATTGCCTGCAATACGTTTGGTATATTCAATATTCCACAGATAGTTTTTTCCAGGCAGCAACCCATCAAGTAAAATATAACCAACAGTGGTATTTGCAGCACCAGTATATGCTTTAAATGCAATTTGATCGTAGGTAAACTTTGCAACGATGCTGCTGTTGGATAATGTATTGTATTTAATTTCTGCTTTGATGGCATTGTTATTAGACCTTTCCAAAGAATCGATTCTGTTTTTCCGGAAAGACATTAGGTATCCTAAAGTGGCTCTTAAATTAGATTTATAGATGTATGAAATAGTAGGTTCAACATAATAATTCAGGATATTATAATTGCGGTTATCAAACTTGGCTGAACTGGTATTTAAAATATTGGTTACCTGGCGCAGGTTTATATTACTTACAAAATTCTTTTTCAGGTTTAGCCGGATCTTACCCGCAAAATGCTCGAGTTTTCTGCTCTCGAAACCATAGGCCAATAATGATTTTGCAGATGACTGGCTATGTGTAAATTCCAGCCCCCATCTTGAACTGGTTCGGTTATAAAAAAAAGTATTGGAAATATATGAATTCAAGGTGATCAAACTTGTGTCATCCAGTTTTTTATCAAAAGGGTTATAAAGAAAACTACCATTACTCTGTACCTTTTTACTGATTTGCAAAGCAGAACTTGTGGCACTATTATACAAGATTTTCCTCCATCCTTTTTTAGATGTTGAAGGATTCATAATGGATTTAGGCTCTAAACTAAAGCTATAATTAAACTGTAAATAATTGGCTTTTACATATTGATTGGATGGAGAGAAAACACGAATGTATTTTTTTTGATCCTGAAACAAAGCTTCTTCAAATTCATTGAGTTCAGCGATTCCATTGCCATTATAATCAATCCAGGTATACTGTCCCTGGCCAGCAGGTACTTCCACATATGAGAATTCCCTTTTCTGCTCCTGGCCGCTGCCCAACTCATACAATACATTACCTGTAAGAAACCCCTTCCATTCGTTTACATAATATTCTGTACGACTTAGAATACTCTGATCTGATTT
>CANNJE010000126.1 GCA_947504605.1 Chitinophagaceae bacterium | reverse complement strand
TTACTTCTCCTTCTGTTACAGAAGCATCTCCCAAAGAACAAATAACGACAGGCAATTCTCCTCTGAGCCCTTTTTTAAGTAGTGGCGAATTGATTTTTTCTAAATATTGAATGCCCTGTGCAATACCTGTCGTGGGAATGACCTGCATGCCAGTGGCACTACTTTGATGTATGATGGTAGGTTTGTCATCGCCCCTGTAATTAGGGTGGTTATAATACGCTTTTCCTCCGGTAAAAATATCTTCAGCTTTAGCTAGCAATTGCAACATTAATTGGAGAGGAGTAAAACCTAGTCCCAGCATAATACTTTCATCCCGGTAATAAGGACTGATGTAATCGCAGGGCAATAGGTTAAGTGCAGTTGCAAGTTGTATTGCTTCATGCCCACGACTGGTGCTATGTACATATTTGCAAATAGGCCTGTTTGCCTCGTAGATTTCTGCCATAGATTTGGCAGTACACATAAGGTGATAAGCTTGTAAACAAATATTAGTATCAACTGGCATCGAAAAGAATTAGTGCGCAAAAATAAAGATTATAAATCTGTTTCTGCAGAAAACAAAAGGCAACATTTTTTGAATGCTGCCTTTTGTTTTAATTACTGTTTTCTTTAATAAATACCATTTTTGCATGGTCTGCTTTATATATTTTTTCAAAAAAGTCAGCTATTGTCTTCGATTCGCTCGCAGGCATTCTGCCTGTAATTTGTTTGTAAGATCTGGTATAGATAATCGTTCCCTTTTCAAACTTCACAGTAGATGAGTATTCTGCTAAAGGCATCACAAAATTTACAGTAGGAGGAATCGTTTCCATTTTATAACCATCCGGAATGCTGATAAGAACAGTGTCGTAATCTATAAAGGGATTATTCATTTCAAAGTCATATTTCCTGGTTGAAGCATTTCTGATCTTAAATTTGGAAACGGATAAAATATTTGGATTCACAAATAATCGTTTTCCACTAACGGAGGCATAATCTTTTGCACTAAGTGAAACCTGTTCTTTAATAACTGGCAATGGGTCTAATGATTCCTGATGACTGAATTTTTCTATTTCATAAGTAGAAAGATCAAATTTTGTTTTTACATATTCTGCAATCTTTTCTTTTGAATACCCTGTTAATATCCCTTGTAGTCCATCTTGTTGCTCGGCTCTGTAACTTGTATTTACTGTTGCTTTTAAAAGGCCTTGGGCATCAACAGATGCATTTATATTTCTTGTTTGCAGATTATCCTGGGCACTATATATTGGTGTTTTTGTAAGAATGCCACCTTTTTCATCAATCATTAAAACCGGCCTGTTACTTGTGAAAGCACTGAGATATCCTGCTGGCAGCGTTTGGCTTGTACATTCAAGCCAAATGCTGTCTTTTTTTTGAGGTACACAAAGAATAATATGGTTAAACTGATTGCTTGAAAAATCCTGCATAAAGGAGTGGTCGCCATTACCCGATTTTACCAATGTATAAAAAGATTTTATACCAGCTTCTTTTAGTAATGCATACATGTAATTGGTTAATGCTTTGCAATCTCCATATCCATTAGCTGCAACAAAGTTTGCGTCCAGCGTTTGCCATCCTCCAATTCCAAATTGAATACTTATATACCTGGTATTTTGTTGAAAGTATTTATATAGTTTATTTATTTTTTCAAGAGGGGTACTTAAATTGTCGGTTAACTCATGGACTGATTTTTTTATCCGATCAGGCAATTGATCCCTGTTATAATTAAGCTTGTAAAAAAACAATCCGAATTCTTCCCAATTATTCATATTCCCATTGTACTTCTGCATTTCAAAACTGGAAGGTGCTAAAAAAACAGCTGGCGTAATCTCATACCAGGAAGGAGTATAAGATTCCTCTGTTATGGCATTAAAATTCCCCAGTTCCCATTTGTACTCCTGGCTATTTTTTAATTTTGAAATTACAGGACCGTTAGAGTAATTAAATTTTCTGAATCTAAGATTATAGTCAGCAGGAGTTTCTACTCTAAGTATACTTTTTTCTATGGCAACTTTTTCGTCAAATACAGGAACCCAGGCTGGTAAAAAAAACAGGCCGTTTAGTTCGGTTTCACATTCATAGGATACAGTATAAGGATAAATCCTATGATTAAAGTTGTGAACTTTTACCCGGTCATCGTCTGCAAGTGAAGATTCAGAAGTATTGCTGTAATCTTTTATTTCATTTTTCTTTAGCGACTTAATTATTGTGCCATTCTCATCGTAGAGTTCTCCGCTAATATCTTTAACCTTTATTAGTTTATCGTAACCTTTAGCAAAAGATGCATGGTTGTCGCCACCCGCATTTAAAACGGTATAAACATATTTTTGTTTGATAACAGCACTTCCTTCATTTCTAATTATAATATTCTTCTCTTCTAATCGTACTACCACATTGGCATTTTGCAACAGTGAAGGAGGAATAAGACTTACGCTATATTGGCTCTGCGCAACATTGGTCAAAATAAAAACTAAGGGAAGCAGGATTGGTAATAGTTTCTTTCTCATTTATTTCTTTTTAAATACGATCTGTTCGGCATGTTTTTTTACGATATAGTCGAAAAAGTTTTTTAATGCCTCATATTCTTCCGTGCTAAAAGTGGCTTTATTGAGTTTAATTTTGGTGCGAAGCATAACATCCGTATTGTTTTTTGATACGATGTATTCAAAAATGCCGTCGGAGTCGTTCAAGCTTACTTTAGCAGATTTAGGTAATTCGTCAATGACATAACCTTCGGGTATCTGAATCTGAAAATTGTAGGTTTCCTCCATTTTAAATGGAAGTTCAACAGGATAGTTTCTCTCAAGTGACTTGAAGTAATTCTCTTTCATTCCTTCCTTTATCATTGGGTTAAAATAAATGAGGTTGTTTTCATCATCCCTGTTTATAAAAATCAGGTAATTCATTTTGATAACTTCTTCATTATTATTAAGTGCATCAATTCTAATACTGTCGATGCTGTATTCTCCGTTATACGAATCTTTTAATTTGTTAACATAAGTATCTTTTCCTTTATCTTCTATTTCCTCCCTTATATCAGAGGATTCATAGTAGCCAAGGTAGGAGCTAAGGTTTCCAATCCATTTATTTTTATCCGTATCATCATTGAGCAGTAAAATAGAAGTGTTTTTAGATTCGGTAATATTTTCAGGAAAAAGCGGTTCTGCAGCGGGGTTAAAATCAATAGAAATGCCTGCGCCATTGTAACAAAATTGGGGAATTTTGTTAAAGCCAAGATACCGCTTTGAAGCATCCAGAAAGTACGAATTACTATCTATTATTAATTTGCTTAGAACATAATTATATTGTCCAATTAGTGGATATGCTTCTGTAGGGAAGCCGTTTGAGCGGGTACTTAGCAATACGGGCTCGGCGTAAAGCCCTGCTTTTTTTAATGCCAGGGTTAATAAAAGGTTCAAGTCTGAAACATGGCCTTTTTTTGTTTTGTTGGTTTCCTTTAGTGTTTGTGATAAATAAATGCCTTTCATTCCTTTGCTGCTGAAATTTTTCTGCATCCAGGAATAAATAATTTTTGCTTTCTCTAGTGGTTTTTTATCTTCCAGGTGTAATGCAAGCATAGATTCTGCCAGCCAATTGTTTTCACCGGCGAAATCAGCTCCAAAGTCTTTATCCTTCATTAAATCCAGTGCCATTGTTGCCCAGTTTCCCATAATATCTTTGTAGGGCATATTGGGAAATTTCTGACCAGACATTTGAAATTCTATATTCGAAATATGGTTATCAATTGTAGATGTAAAGCTTTCTTCTTTAATGGAGGGTATATCTTTCATAACCCATCTAGTAATAGTATTGTCTGAAGAAAGATTGATGAGTTGATCATTTTCTCTTACTGTTTCACCCGGTATTCGAATCACATAGCTCTGGAATTTGGTTTTTGATTCTTTTAAATGTAAAGGTTGGTAACCTTTTGATAAAAATACATAATCAAAAAATTCAGGAAGATTTAATTCGTACTCACTCCATAAACGGGGGTACAAACCCTGAAAGGTCCAAGGATGCAGGTTAAATAAGAAGTCTGAATTAACGGTGTAGGAATATTCAATAATTGACCCCTCCTTAACAGCGGGCATTGTAAATTTTCTTAAACTATGATTTCGATCCTGAACTTCCTTAAATACATTGTCTTTATCAAGTTTTGTTTCAACCACTTTGCCATCAACAAGGTTATAGGTAGTTGCCTTTAACGATTCCAGTGTTTCTTCATCATCAGATTTAGTTGATTTATATAAAGGGATATTTACTGTAGCAATATCAAATCCTTTATTGCTAATAATTTTTATTCTTCTCTGATGTTTAAATACGATGCTGAAGAATCCTTTTTTGTTGGCAATAAAAGAACTCTTTCCTATATCTGCGATAATTACGGCACCATGCGATGTATCTACTTTAATGCCTTCAAGAGAAAAGTCTTTTACTGATACTTTATTGAAATCGATAGAAGGGTTGTCCTGAGCGTTTGTTTGAAGGGAGCAAAATAATACTAATAGGAAAGGGAAACAGATTGTTAGTTTCATTGCTTTAGTTTTAGGTTGGGTATCTAATTAGATATAGTAAATGTAATCCAAATAATGAATCTTCCCATTAACCCAAAAAAAATAAGCAATTCGATTAGGAATTGCTTATTACAAAGAGTTAAGTATATTTTTTATTTCATCTTGAAGGATTCCATAAACTTGGTTGTAAAGTTTCCTTTTCTAAAATCTTCATTTTTCATTAATTGCCTGTGAAAAGGGATGGTTGTTTTTATACCTTCAATTACATATTCGCTCAGTGCACGATACATTGTATCTATTGCTTCTTCACGTGTTTGAGCTACTGCAATCAGTTTTGCAATCATACTGTCGTAGTAAGGAGGGATAACATATCCTGCATACACATGGCTATCTATACGAACACCATGTCCGCCTGGTTGATGCAGCACAGTAATCTTTCCCGGACTTGGTCTGAAATCGTTGTAAGGATCTTCTGCATTGATACGGCATTCAATGGCATGCATTTGAGGGAAATAATTTTTTCCGCTTACTTTTTCGCCGGCAGCAATTTTGATCTGTTCTTTTATTAAATCAAAGTTGATCACTTCTTCTGTAACGCAGTGTTCTACCTGTATGCGGGTATTCATTTCCATGAAGTAGAAGTTGCGGTGTTTATCTACAAGAAATTCGATCGTGCCCACACTTTCATAATTAATGGCTTTGGCAGCTTTGATAGCAGCTTCCCCCATACGGTTTCTAAGATCATCTGTCATAAAAGGAGAAGGCGACTCTTCTACCAGTTTCTGGTGACGGCGTTGAATAGAGCAATCTCTTTCACTTAAGTGACTGATATTTCCGTATTGGTCTCCGGCAATTTGAATTTCTATATGGCGAGGTTCTTCTACAAATTTTTCCATGTAGATGCCATCATTTTTGAAAGAAGCAGCAGCTTCAGTTTTGGCATTTTCGTAAGCCTTTTCAATTTCACTTTCTTTGTGTACCACCCTCATTCCCTTTCCACCACCACCAGCTGTTGCTTTTAAAATGACAGGGTATCCTATTTCTTCTGCAGATTTTTTGGCATGTTCTATATTTTGCAGTAATCCTTCCACTCCAGGAACCACCGGAACTCCAGCCTTTATCATTGTTTCTTTTGCAGTAACCTTGTCACCCATTGCATTAATCATATCGGGTGTTGGACCGATGAACTTAATCCCATGGTCGCCACATATTTTGGCGAACTTTGCATTTTCCGCAAGGAAACCATAGCCAGGATGAATGGCATCCGCATTGGTAATTTCTGCAGCAGCCATAATGTGAGCCATATTTAGATAGCTGTCTACACTTTGTGGTTTGCCTATACAAACCGCTTCATGAGCAAATTTTACGTGAAGGCTGTCTTTGTCTGCAGTTGAATAAACCGCAACGGTTTTAATCCCCATTTCTTTGCAGGTCCGAATGATACGAAGGGCTATTTCTCCACGATTGGCAATCAATATTTTTTTAAACATAGTATTCATTAGCTAATGTGCTGATTGGCTACTGTACAAATGACAAGAGCCTACAGCTAATTTAAAACTCAGGGAAAAAAATAATTAGTTGAATCATCTTAGATTCCCCATTTACAAATTTTATTAAGCTGGTTCTACCAAAAACAATGGCTGATCATACTCTACCGGGCTGGCATCTTCCACCAATACTTTTACGATTGTTCCTTTTACCTCACTTTCAATTTCATTAAAGAGTTTCATGGCTTCTATAATACAAACAATTTTACCGGGAGAAACCTCATCGCCTACATTAACAAAAATTGGTTTGTCTGGGCCGGCTTGGCGGTAAAAAGTACCAATCATTGGACTTTTTATAGTAATTAGGTTGTCCTGTTTAGGAGCAGCTACTGGAGCAGCCGGGGCTGCAGTAGCAGCGGCAACTGGAGCCGGAGCCTGATATGCTGCTTGTTGAGCAGGTTGGGAATATATTTTTTGGGAAGGATCTTTCTTTTGTTTGATGGTTATTCTTGTTCCATCTTCTTCTATGGTTATTTCTCCAATAGAGGTTTTATTAATGAGCTTAACAAGCTCCTGAATCTGTTTAATGTCCATGTGATAATTTTAAATGATTATTTGGATATTATTAAAAGGGGAGCTAAGGTATGAAATGAAAATTCATAAATGCAAGTAGTTTTTTAAAAAAAGCAGAAAAAAGGCCCTTAATTGGGTTAAAACAGGCTAAAAATGGTCAAAAATGGACTAAAAATGAAATTTTTAATAAAATAAAAAAGGGGCAGATCTCTAGAACCTACCCCTTTCTTTATATTTTTTTGTTTCGTTTATTTAACTCTCTCTACGTATTCACCGGTTTTTGCATTGATGCGGATATGTTCACCCTCATTTACAAAAAGTGGCACGTTTACGGTAGCTCCTGTTTCTACTGTTGCTGGTTTAAGCGTTTTTGTTGCTGTATCGCCTCTCATACCAGGTTCGCTATAAGTTACCAGCAGCACAATTTTATCGGGAAGTTCTACAGCCATTGGCAATTCTGTTTCACCATTAATGGCCACCATTACTTCCTGACCATCTTTTAAAAATTTAGGTGCATCAATCATCGTTTCCGGAACGGTAATTTGCTCAAAAGTTTCGTTATCCATGAAACTATAGCCTGTATCATCTTTATATAAATACTGGAATGCCTTTTTTTCTACTCTTACCGGGTAAATTGTTTCACCACTGTTCCAGGTAATTTCTATAGTACGGGTATTATCCACACCTTTTAGTTTTGCCCAAACTTTTGCTGCTGCACGGGCAGTTTTATTTTGTCCGAATTCTATAACAGTATATAAACTGTTATCTACTTTAAGAATTAGGCCGGAGCGTATGTCTGCTGTTGTTGCCATGTTGTTATTTTTTATTGGCTGCAAAAGTAATAAACAAATGCAGTTATTGATTTTTAAATTCAAATTTGTTTAAACAAGCGGCCAAAAGCGTATAAATTACATTCCAATATTTAATATTTGATAAATTTAAAATCAGGATGTCAATCTCCTGCAAATAAGAGAAATGAATACGAAAAAGAGCCTTTTATTAATAGGATTTAGTTTTATCCTTTCATTTGTGATGGCACAGGACCCTTCCCTTCCGATTTATATGAGATTTCCTTCAGTACCTCCTTTTAAAATAATAAAATTACCAGATAGCAGTTTTTTCAAGAAAGATGATCTGAGGAAGAAAAAGACAACGCTTATCATGATATTCAGTCCGGATTGTGATCATTGTCAAAAAGCAACGAAAGGTCTAATAGCCAATGCCGGACTTTTTAAAAAAATACAGATTGTTATGGGTTCATCAGCCTCTTACGAATCTATTTCACATTTTTATAGAGATTTTGCGATAGCAGGTCAGTCTAATATAATTATGGGATGGGATCCGGGGTTCTTTCTGGGTTCATTTTACAATATAACGACCTATCCTTCCATTTTTTTGTATGATAAAAAGGGGGTTTATGTTCAGAAGTTTGAGGGGTTTGTTCCTTTTGCAAAAATTGCGGAACAGCTATAATATTACTTACTGAACTGCTGGTGCCACACAAGTTCGTTGCCAATGGAGATATTGATTAGGTAAAGCCCTCTACCAAGATTCGATACGGGAATTTGAATTAACCTGTTTGTAGAAGCCATTCTTAATTTGTGAAAAATTTGTCGGGTAACCATATTTTGAATTGTGATGCCAATGACGCCTGAAATAAGATTGCTCCCATTATATTCTACATTTAAAATATCTCTAACTGGCACAGGATACATGATCCAGTTATTGCCAGGTTTTCCAATAATTACTATGATAGACTTGCTATAGCTTAAATTCCCATTATTCAAAATTGCTTTGATACGGTAGAAATTTTTACCAGGCAAAG
>CANNJE010000125.1 GCA_947504605.1 Chitinophagaceae bacterium | reverse complement strand
AACTCAAACAAACAAGGTTTAATGCAGGCAGTACCAAACTTAGTTTTGATGGACAAATGGAACCTCCTGCAGAAGAACTTCGTTTTACCAGCAGTATTTTAAGACCATCCGAACGCACCAATCTTTATAAAAATTTTATTGCAGAAATAGAGATTGTAGGATCTGCTACAGGCTGGTCTGTAAATCTTAACCTGTTTAGTAGAAAAGAAGATACCGAACGATATTAGAAAAATAAACTCAACTGTCAAAGTTGTTGATGCCATGAAAATATACGAATTTTCATGGCATTTTTTAACACCCTCAATTCATCAGATTTAATTTCATCAAAATATCTGTTTGTTCATCATCTCCCAGTATAAAAATATGTTTATCAAAAGCAACCAATCCATTTTTGTTATCATCTTGGAATAGTTTGCAATAATGGTTTTTACATTTTTCTAAATTAATTGGGTAAGCTTAATACAACCCTGATTTACCAGCATCGTATTAGTAAAAAAACTTCTACACTTAGCTGCCTATTAACAATAACCAATCCTGTATTGTTTAAGCCTGCTGAAAAAAAGTTGTACTATTTGTAAATCTGCCGTAAATCCCTACCTTGCTTTTATGAAAAATATCCTTTTCGTTCTATGCTTTGTTATTAGTGCCACTGTTTCTTTTGCACAAACAAAGCCTTTCCGTTTTGCTTTTGTTACCGATACGCATATTGGCTCTCCTGATGGGAAAGCAGAGGAAGACCTGCGCAGAACCGTTCAGGATATCAACAGCAAGGATGATATTGATTTTGTAGTAGTAACAGGCGATATCACCGAACTGGGAACCAATGAAGAATTGCCAAGGGCCAAAAAGATACTAGACTCATTAAAAGTAAAATATTATATCATCCCCGGCAATCATGATGTGGGCTGGAGCGAAAGTGGCGGCATGGGTTTTATAACAACTTTTGGCAGCGACCGTTTTACTTTTGATTTTAATGGCATTCGTTTTATTGCATGTGCATCAGGTCCCTATGTTAGAATGAGTGATGGACATATTCCCCGTGATGCCATGAATTGGGTGAAAAATATATTGGACACAACGGCTGCAGACAAACCGGTAATATTTTTAAACCACTACCCCATGGATGAACAAATGGATAACTGGTATGAAGTAACCGACCTCTTAAAAAAACGCAACACGATACTGTTTCTTTGCGGACATGGCCATACCAACAAGGTTTTTAATTTTGAAGATATTCCCGGTGTTATGGGACGTTCGAACCTTAGAGCAAAAAAAACGGAAGGAGGATATAACCTGGTAGATATTAAAATGGATTCCATTTTATTTACCGAAAGAAAACCGGTGAGTGGCGAAATGAAAACATGGGCAGGGTTTAAACAGGAAGAAAAACACTATGACCTCACAAAAAAATTCAAACGACCGGATTACAGTATCAATAACCAATACCCGCAGGTAAAACAAACATGGACATTTAATTCGGATGCCAATGTAATTTCTACACCGGTCATTACAAATGGTCTGGTCGTTTTTGGCAACCAGGTGGGAAAGGTTACTGCTTTGTCTTTAAAAACCGGTAAAGAAAAATGGTCTTATAAAACGGGGGGTGCTATTTATTCATCGCCTGCAGCGCAGCAAAACAAGATCGTATTGGGCAGTACGGACGGGTATATTTATTGCCTAAACAACAACGGTAAAGAACAGTGGAAATTAAAGACCGGTGCTGCCGTACTAGGCTGCCCAACCATTGAAAACAATACCGTTTATATTGGCGGAAGCGATCACCAGTTTCGTGCCATTGACCTGCAAACAGGAAAAGAACTTTGGCGTTTTAATGGCCTGAACGGACCGGTTGTAAGCACTCCGGTAATAAATAAAGAAGCCGTTATTTTTGGAGCCTGGGATACTTATCTTTATTCGCTCAATAAAAATACCGGCCAGCTAAACTGGAAATGGAGCAACGGATCGCCTGTAAAAAATTACTCCCCGGCGTCCTGTATACCGGTTGTAAAAGACGATATCATTTATATAGCTGCACCCGATCGTTATTTAACTGCCATTGATGCCAATACCGGACAGGCGTTGTGGCGTACCAAAGAAGCAGGTGTAAGAGAATCGATCGGTATTTCCGGCGATGGAAAGGAAGTATATGGTAAAACCATGCAGGATACCATTGTGGCCTTCCCTACCGGAAGAACAATACCAAAAGCTGCCTGGAAATTACATACAGGATTTGGATATGAACATGCACCATCGATGTTAATAGAAAAAGATAAATTCATTTTCTTCGGCACCAGAAACGGTGTTGTGTATGCCATCGATCAAAAACAAAAAACCACCGCCTGGGCTTTTAAACTAGACAACTCGATGGTGAATACGGTTAATGTAATTAATAAAAAAAACATCATAGCCGCAACCATGGATGGTAAAATAAGTTTGTTGCAGGTGAAATAAACAGATTAATTTTTCTGCCGTTTGTAGGTGATAAGAGGGCGGCAAAAATGCACCCTGTATCAGGCAACAAATAAAAATTGTATTGCCCCCACTTTGTCCGATCAGCGGGCAGCAGCGCTACTGCAACAATTTATTGATAACTTCTTTTTATTTCATACCAACTTCTGTGGCGACACTATTGCTGTTGGACAGAGACCAAACAGCGGCAGCTACCTAAGGCGAAAAAAATGCTTTGTTAGCCGAAGTTTATTGATCAGAATTTTCAAATAAAATCATTAAACTTCTCCTCCCATTTTCATAATATTTTATCCATATACTTGATGCTTTTGTTATTTTTTTATCATACTGGTAAATATTGCCTAAACCATAGTCAGAATTTTTATCAGAAGTTGAAATAGAACTATAATGTTTTCTTGATCTTTTCTTTAAATCATTTACGCCCAATTCGAAAAAATAATTTAAAACAGAACTGTCTTTAATGAAATATTCAAAAACTAAAACTGTTTTTAAGCCTTTGATATTTTCCGTCCTAAATCCAGAATATAATTTTATAGTAGCGGAATCAATATATTCTAAATAAGAAAGATTAGGTTTTGTTACATGTCCAGAATAAATTGGCTTGTCCAAAGTTTTTGAAACATTTGAAGTGTCATAATAAGTTAATTCAACAAATGCTTGATTTAATTTAATATTTGTTTTTATTTCATCAGAAGATCTTTTAATGGGTAAATTATAAAACCATTTATTAATTCTGTGGTAAGATTGACAATTAGAATATTTATAAATGAAAATTGAAATTGTAAAAATTATTAGAGTCTTCATAAAATTTCGGCTAACATGTGTATTTACGCTAAAATAAGCTACAGTTTCTCTCAAACAATTTTTTCTATCCTTTATTTTTAAGTGATCTACGCAAAAAATGGCGAACGTCAATTTATAACACAAATACAACCGTTAACTCCAAATCAACTGGCTAATTATTTTTTGCCGCTTGCGCCCGCCCGGGCTGCTGCTGCTGCTTGAAAATATTTCTGAAAGAAGTTAAAACTAATGCTCAAGATTGTTTGTACAGCCCACTTGCATAAAACCCAATGTTATGTTTGTGGCAGTTTTTTGGTCGACTTTGCATTACCAAATCTTTTATAACAATTTCAAGGCTTGTTTAAAATCTGCTATTAAATCATTGATGTCTTCGATGCCGACTGAAATTCTCAATAAATTATCAGGTGTTTTAGAATCTGAACTTTCAATACTTACCCGATGCTCAATTAAACTTTCAACACCGCCCAAACTGGTGGCATGTGTAAATAATTTTAAAAGGGAACATAGTTTTAAGGCGGGTTCTTGTCCACCCTTAACCCAAATAGATAACATTCCTCCATAGCCTCCTTTCATCTGTTTTTTTGCTATGGTATGTTGTGGATGTGAGGGTAGTCCGGGATAGAGCACCTTGTCTATTTTTTTTTCTTTTTCTAAATATTTTGCCAATTTTAAGGCGTTAGACGAATGAATGGGCATTCGGGCAGTAAAGGTTGTCAAGCTTCGGCACAGCAACCAACAATCAAAAGGCGAAGGCACGGCACCACTATACTGCTGCACTTTTTTGATAAACTCGGTGCGTTCATTTTGTTCTTTAAAAATCAATGCACCACCCAAAATATCGCTATGTCCACCCAAGTATTTTGTCGTTGAATGCAAAACAATATCCACTCCCAATGCGAGGGGTTTAGTATAAAAAGGCGTTGCCCAAGTATTATCGGCTACGGTAAAACAATGGTGGGCTTTTGCTATCTGAACAACGGCTTCCAAATCTGTTATTTTTATTGCAGGGTTTGAGGGCGATTCCATCCAAACTAATTTTGTATTGGGCTGAATGGCATTTTTCAATTCTTCTAAATTGGTCATATCCACCAGCGTATAACTCAACCCAAAGCCAGCATACAGCGTATTTACAATAGTCCGCATCGTAAAATAAGTATCGTCTGCCATCACAATATGGTCGCCCGACTTCAAACTTTGAAAAACGGCTGTGGCTGCAGCCAAACCAGAAGCAAAACTAATAGCCGTAGCACCGCCTTCTAAAATAGCCAATTTATTTTCTAAGGAAGCTCTATTAGGATTGTCGCTTCTGGAATATACATATCCTTGCGGAAAAGTCAATTGGTCTTCTTTTCTTTCAAAAGTGGTCGCCATTATGATGGGTGCGATAACTGCCCCACTTTCATGCTTCACATTATGTTCGTGAATAAGTCTGGTTGAAATTTTCATCTTTTTAGCTGCCTTTTATTGTTTTGAAAGTATCTTCTAAAAGCGAAAGCGCCTGCTCTAATAAAGGCAATGAAAGAAACCCAAACCTGATTTGATAATTCTTTTTTGATCGCCAAAACATTCAGCTGATGCTAATTGCACTTGTGCATTGGTAGCGTGAGCATAAAAAACATCCACTTCTGCTGTAAATACTGCTGGTTTTAGTCGAACACAACACAAAGCACCCGTATGTGGACGCACCCACTCAACATTATCGGCGTTTTGCGGAACCCAGTTCTTGACAATAATTACAGCTTTTTGAAGCAATATTTTTCTTTCATTCAATATATCTTAACTGTTTTTTGGATAAATAACCCTACTGTAGGAGCCCCATTATTAGTGCAGTATAAAAGTACAATAATTAACCATTATAATTCTATTTCTTCAAATGAAAGATGCTGAGTATAGTTAAGGATTTTGCCTGCGGTCGTATAACATCGCTTTCATTTCTTGCCCGTTGGGCAAAACGAAAGCTTAGTTATTGTGTGCAGGCATTTTAGATGTTGAGCTTACATTTACTACTGCTGGTATTTTATGTTAGCAGAAATTAGCATCTGCCAATTTTGAGCTACTGGAAACCACTTACCCCGATAATCTAATTGCCAATTTCTTAAATTTCCTGGGTCGGACCTATCGCCGTTTCGTTCTTTAAAAAATATATAGGGACTGTATTGCAGATAGGTTCTTTTTTGTCCATTCAACTTAACTTTTACTTTATTTGCATTGCTTTCGATATACAACCATTCAATAGCAATAAAGAAGTCTCTTTTTGGAATAACTATTTTATACGACTCCAAGTCAATGTTTACATGTCTTTCTCCAGACTTTACTTCAAGAACTGTATCAGCCAAATCCGTAGATGGCATTCCCGTTATTGTATCCATATCGTAAATTCTTATTCGGAAAATGCAGTTATCGCCTTGTTTGCAAATATTTATTTCAGTTAATAATGAATTTTCTGCAGGAGATCGGAAATGTTCTGCAATTTGAGTTACTGCCCCAGATGAAGTATAAGAATTCAAGCCGCAATTTGAAAAATCATTGAGCGTGGCCCTTTTATAACTGTTACTTAATACTACAGTTTTTAAAAAAATCTGTTTCTCTGAAATTCCATATAGCATATTTTCCGGCAACTTATCTATTGGAAATTTAACCGTTTCATAACCAACGCATGAAATAGCTAATGTATCATTTGCATAGCTTTTTGATGTTAAGCTGAATTTGCCGTTCTCATCAGCGTTAGTTCCAATATTTTCTTTAATAAGGCCAACTGTTGCAAAGGGAATTTTTTCCTTTGTTATGTTATTTATAATGTCACCTTTATAAATATGTTGTCCGTATGTTGAAATCTGTAAAAAAAGTAAGAAAAGAATTTTCATTTCGAAAGTTACAGATTACTGTATTATTTTACTTCGATTAATAGAGAGTTTGAGCAGCTTGCAGCCAACGGGCAGGGCTTGATGCAGGGCTGGAATTCATTGCTGGTCCGCCCCGGAACCGCTGCTGATTAAAGATATAAAAGTACAGGTTAACAAACAAAAGCCCAAGATTGAATGTCCTGCCCAGATGAAGCACAACAGCGATAATGACCATTGCTTCAATGTCCAGCCAGCCTTGCAGCAAACCCAATGTTTTGCTTTCGTGCTATTACGCAGTCGTCCAATCTTCTAATTTAATTCCTCTGATACGTTTGAAATGATTTGTGTTGTTGGTAACCATCGCCAACTTATGGGTTATAGAAGTTACGCCAATTAAAAGGTCAAAATCGTCAATTGGAGTTCCTGCTTTTTGTAGTCGTGCTTTTTCTTTTGCATATAAGTCCAACGAATGGAAAATAGGAAGTATTTGTACGCCTGATAAAAAGTTGTCCAACGCTTTTTTATTCTTTTCGGGCTTTTCACTTTTCTCAACACCAAATTTGAGTTCTGCCAAAGTTATCTCGGAAATAAAGCAATTGTCCGTAGCTGCTTTGGTAAACTTTGCTTCGAGGTCAAACTTGCCTTTCATGTAGAATATGGCAATGTTGGTGTCAATAAGATATTTTTTCAAAACGATTCGATTTTTCTGGTAGAAACTCTGCTACTACGAATTTCTTCAATAATTTCTTCGGCAGACTTTTTTGAGTCAAAGGCACCAAAGGCTTTTTTAAATGACGATTTTTTGTTGGTCAGGTCAGTCTTAACAGAAGCTGTTAACTTAGTTATGAGGTCAAGTTTGTTGTTTGTGCTTAGGTTGTCTAAAAGACCAACATAACCGTCAACGATTGTTGTATTTATTTCTGCAATTTTCATAGTGTCAAATTTAAGGTAAAATCTTGAAATTATATAGTCGGTGTCATATGTACAAGGTCTCCACAAGCATGACCCACTACGAGCAGGGCTTGCTGCAGGGCTGGAATTCATTGCTCGTCCTGCCCGGAACCGCTGCTAATTAAAGATATAAAAAAAGTACAGGTTAACAAACAAAAGCCCAGCTATGTTTGTCCAGCCCAGATGAAGTACAACAGCGATAATGACCATTGCTCCAATGTCCAGCCAGCCTTGCAGCAAACCCAATATTGGGTGCAGTTATAAGCCTTTAATTGGGTTTTTGTAATTGAAGGAATATTCTTGGTTGTCCACTTTTGAAATCCTGAATTAAATAAGTCTTTGAAGAATCCCAAAAAAGATAGTCTGTTGTTTCGGGAGAATACTCTGTCTTATTATAATTCAAAAAGATGGAATCTGCAGATATTTTGAAAGTGCCTTTAAAACTCTCAACTCGCTTAGAGTTGTCCATTTTTTTGATAATGGCATAATAAAAGTTGTAATTCTGTAGCAAGGTGATTTGGTGCGTATTTAATGAATCTTCATTCAATGCGACCAGATATGTCGGCAAGTGGATACTGACATGGGCAGAACGGCTACAGGAAGATAGTAGGCTAAATGAAATAAAAAGTGAAATGAACAAACGTCTCATACTGTTAATTAATTGCACCCAACAGTTGTATTTGCGCTAAAATACGCTACTATTTCTGTCAAACAATTTTTCCAATCCTTTATTTTAAAATGACTTACGCAAAAAAACGCGGTCTCCTAGTTATAGCGCAAATACAACTCAGGTTAACTTCAAATCATCTTGCCAATTGCCTTACCAGCACCTGGTCCCACGAGCGGGCAGCAGGGCTACTACAACGATTTATTGACTACTTCTTTTGGCTGCCCCCCTATTTTCCTTCTGATTGCCCCTATTATAAAAGAGGGTATTTTCCGATCAAACCCACATCAAACCCACATCAAACCCACATTAAACCCACATTAAACCACAAAAAAGTGGTTTGCTGTGTTAGAAAGCTGGTTTTAATATGGGTAGGATTGCTATCGAAAGTATGCCTAACCGCAGCCACCCAAAAGGAAGCTATATAAGATTCATAGACCGCCACATCGATCAATATTGATGGGCTCATTTATACCCGAACAGGTAGAACAAGCGAGGAGATGGTATAAAGTCATAGAAAAGCAGATAAGCCGCTATAGCGCTCCTGACAATGCTTATTGGTATGGCTAGGAAGTAAAATTTGCAGGCAATAGGGTATTTGATTTGTAGGGAAAAAGCCAACAAGTTTACAAAGCAACGTTTAGAAGTTCTCAAAAAATGGGCTAAAACAAAACTGGTCCCCGTT
>CANNJE010000124.1 GCA_947504605.1 Chitinophagaceae bacterium | reverse complement strand
CTTATTGTGTTTCCACTTAAAACAGTGTTTCGTTTTCCATCAAATGTAAAATCAACATTAGCCTCTGCCAAAAGTTTAACACTACCTCCCGCATTAAACTGGTAAGCCCCTCCTAATACAAGACGGGGAGCTGTTAATTCGGTAGATTTTACAGGAATATCATTATTGGTGAGGTATAAAACTTCTTTTTCCTTTTCTGTGAATTTAAATGTCCAGGCATTAAATGTGCTCGTAATATCCCTGGCAACAAGCCCGGCTCTCCATTTCTCTCCCTGTATTTGTATGCCTGCATCCAACCCAAAACCAAGGGCACTTGCAAACTTACCTACCTTACGATAAATAACTTTTGCGTTAGCTCCAAAACTGATTCGCTGGGTTTCTGTTTCTTTTAAATTTTGTGCAAATGAAAACAGGAATGCATAATCTGCAGAAGAAAATGTTTGAATATTATTATAATTGATGCTGCCATCAGGCTCCACCAAAAATAAAGTATTGGGAATATCATCTACTGCAAACCGGAGTAAAGAAAAACCCAGCGTTCTTTTATTATCCTGCACAGGAATTGCCAAAGAAGCGTAATCATATTTTGCAATTCCTGCAAAATATTCAGCATGCATAATGCCGGCATTGGGGTGGTCTTTTACTCCCGTTAGTCCTGCGGGGTTCCAATAACCTGCTGTGGCATCATTGGCTGTGGCTACCTGCGCATTTCCCATTGCTAGCCCACGGGCTCCTGCCCCAATATTTAAAAACTCGTTAGAGTATTTTCTAAACTGTGAAAATCCGGAAATCGGATACATCAGTAGAAGTAAAATTAAAGCAGCAAAGCTTTGTTTCATGTGTGTTTGAATTGATATATTGAATTGGAATCACTTAAACCCTGAATTAGAAACGTATTTATACGTTCAAAATTGTGCTAATATCAGTATGTTTCAGTTATTTAAAATTACGACAATGTATTAAGATGAGTAGCATTTTATAATAATGTTTCCCCCAGAGGGCATTTTATTTTTACTTGACTTCTTCCCTTTTGAGCTAGATCTGATTTTAAGCACATGTATTTAGGTTTAATTAGTTGATTTTTAAAAAAAAGACTCATTTTTGCAAACCACTTATTAAATCATATTTAAAAAGATATAATGGCCAACGCTTTTATCGACGAACTACGCTGGAGAGGGATGCTTCAAGATATAATGCCCGGAACAGAAGAACAATTAAATAAAGAAATAACAGCTGCATATATTGGCTTTGACCCCACTGCCGACAGTCTCCACATTGGTAGTTTGGTTCCTATTCTTTTGCTCGTTCACCTTCAAAAAGCAGGACATAAGCCCTATGCCCTAATAGGAGGTGCAACTGGTATGGTGGGTGACCCAAGTGGAAAAAGTGAAGAAAGAAATATGCTAAGTGAAGAAGTTTTAGCCAAAAATATGGCAGGAGTAAAGGCCCAATTGGAAAAATATCTTGACTTTGATCCGACCAAAACCAATGCAGCTGTGATGGTGAATAATTTCGACTGGTTTAAAAATATCAGTTTCCTTGATTTTATCAGGGATGCAGGCAAACATATCACCGTTAATTACATGATGGCAAAGGATAGTGTAAAGAAAAGACTGGAAAGTGAAAACGGCATGTCCTTTACCGAATTTACTTATCAACTGGTTCAGGGTTACGATTTTTACTGGTTATACAAAAACAAAAACTGCAAACTACAAATGGGCGGCAGCGACCAGTGGGGTAATATTGTAACAGGCACAGAACTTATTCGTAGAAAAGAAGGCGGACAGGCATTTGCATTCACTTGCCCGCTTATAAAAAAAGCGGATGGCACCAAGTTTGGCAAATCCGAGCAGGGCAATATATGGCTGGATACTGCCAAAACCAGCCCCTTTCAATTTTACCAGTTTTGGTTAAATGCTTCTGATATTGATGCAGAGAGCTGGATAAAAATATTCACATTCCTTACAAGAGATACAATCCAAAGTCTGGTTGATCAACACAACCAAAACCCGGCTGAAAGATTACTACAAAAAACACTTGCAAAAGAACTCACTGTTTTTGTACATGGTTTTGAAGAATATGAAAAAGCCATTGAAACAACTGACAAACTTTTTGCATCTCAAAATGCAAGCGCTGAAAGCCTGAGTGAAGATGATCTGAATAATATGGAGGGAATTGTAAAAACCAATTTTGCAAAAGAAAAATTGGCGGAAGGTATTGATGTTGTTAGTTTCCTTGCAGAAACAGCTATTTTTCCGAGCAAAGGAGAGGCTAGAAAAACAGTACAGGGCGGTGGTGTTAGTATCAACAGAAAAAAAGTAGAAGGCCCGGATTATAAACTTAATACTAATCTATTGCTGCATGAGAAATACCTGCTTGTTCAAAAAGGAAAAAAGAATTATTACCTCATTAGTGTAGTATAAATATAATAAAAAAGCACCTTTTTAAAAAGGTGCTTTTTTATTATTCAACATGAACTTTTTTTACAACAACAGCCCCTTCAAATACTTCCGGAATAAATTGTCTTTCATTAACAAGATATCCATTCCCTTTCTCACAAAAATGAACTTTTAAATTTTCTATACTAATAGGATTCCCTTCTGGTATATCGGCAATATTACAATGCCTTATATCATGACCATCCACAATTATTACCATCCCACTCCCAATCGCCTCCATTTTATTACTGCCGGTTATCAGCATACCCGTATCTTCTCCCAGCCCAATACCAATGCAAGATGGATTTGCAGCAACGGCCTGTGCAAGCCTTCCAAAACGACCCCGCTTTTCGAAGTGCGAATCAAAAATTACATCATCCATAAAACCAAGGCCGGTAGTAATTTTTACTTCTCCTTTTAAATGTGCTTTGGTGGCATTGCCTTCATAAATCATAGTATTACTCATGGCCATTGCACCTGCAGAAGTTCCTGCAATTACAAAATTTTCTTCCTCTGCAAGCCTGGTTAATAATATCTCTAAAAATTCAGTCCCCCCAAAAATACTTGACAACCTCAACTGGTTACCTCCGCTAAACATAACAGCATCACATTCCCTGATCCTTTGAATGTATTCTTCATTTACCACATCTCCCCTGTTGCGAATATGCATTACATCCACATTGGTACAGCCTATTTTTCCAAAAGCATCCAAATAATTATCCCCCACTTCAAAGGGAATCATACTGGCAGTTGTAATTACTTCAATTCTTGACATTGTACCACCAGCCTCTTGCGCAATTCTGCGTAAAATTCCACGCTCAAAAAAATTAAGATTATTGCGTTGAATTTCTCCTTTTTCCAGATCCGTTCCCTTATCCTCTGCGCCACCAATGGCAATCAGTTTTCCTTTAGCAAATTGCATTTATTTTTTTTTGTGATGGCTACAAAAATAAGGGAAATCAATTTTGATATGAAGAGGCGATTTTTAACACCACAAAATTTGTTGATTTTAAACAATTTTTGTTCGCCAAAACAGAGGCAAATCCTTTGTTTGGAAACATAATAGCAATCTGTTTTTTTGTAAAGCAAGATCATTTGACTAATTTCCTCTTCCCAACAAACAAAAAAAGACTTATTATTTATGAAAATTGTAGAAATAAAGGTTTTAAGAGGCCCTAATTATTGGAGTGTGAGGCGCTCTAAGCTGATACAAATGAAGCTAGACCTTGAAGAAATGGAACAACGGCCTACTAACCTTATCCCTGGTTTTAGAGAAAGGCTTGAAAAGATGTTTCCTACGATGTACGAACACCGCTGCAGCGAAGCTGAAGCAGGCGGCTTTTTTTCAAGGGTGGAAGAAGGCACCTGGATGGGGCACGTTATTGAACACATCGCTTTGGAAATGCAGACGCTTGCCGGAATGGATACGGGTTTTGGCCGCACACGTGGTACAGGTGTAGAAGGAGAATATTATGTTTGCTTTAGTTATATGGAAGAAGATGCCGGTGTCTATGCTGCTAAAGCCGCAGTAAGAGTTGCCCAGGCATTAACAGACGATGTTGAATACAATCTTGAGGAAGATATCATGCGTATGCGGGAAATAAGAGAAGATACAAGATTAGGACCCAGCACTGGTTGTATTGTAGAAGAAGCCGCTAAAAGAGGAATTCCTTTTATCAGGTTAAACAAACACTCATTGGTACAACTGGGATACGGTGTGCATCAAAAAAGAATCAGAGCCACAATTGCAAGTACTACAGGCAACATTGCCGTAGACATTGCTTGTGACAAGGAAGAAACAAAAGCCTTGCTGGAAGCTGCAGAAATACCGGTTCCAAGTGGAACAGTAATCAGATCGCTTGAGGCATTGGAAGAAGCGGTAGAAAAATACGGTTATCCATTGGTTATAAAACCGATTGATGGCAATCATGGCAAAGGCAACACTACCAATATAACAACCTGGGAGCAAGCTGTTACTGCATTTGAAGCTGCACAAAAATATGGTCGCAGCTCTATCATAGAAAAATTTATTACAGGTTATGATTTCAGAATTTTAGTCATTAATTACAAATTTATTTGTGCTGCCCTGCGTACACCAGCTTCTGTTATCGGTGACGGTAGCAGTACAATACAACAATTGATTGATAGTACGAATAGCGACCCAAGAAGAGGTTATGGTCATGAAAAAGTATTAACCCAAATAACCATCGATCAGTTTACACAGAAGATGCTGGATGAAAAAAATTACAGTCTAGATACGGTTCCTCCAAAAGGCGAACTGGTATTACTGAAGCCAACAGCCAACCTTTCTACAGGTGGTACTTCCAATGATGTTACAGACGAAGTGCACCCTGCAAACATTGTTATGTGCGAACGTATTGCCAAAATCATCGGATTAGATATATGCGGCATTGATATCATGGCCAGCGACCTCCGTACGCCCGTTTCAGAAAATGGCGGAGCTATTCTGGAAGTAAATGCTGCCCCGGGCTTTAGAATGCATATTGAACCTTCCGAAGGGTTGGCTAGAAATGTTGCCGAACCGGTGGTTGATATGCTTTTCCCAAAAGGCAGTGCAGGAAGAATCCCGATCATCGCCATAACGGGAACCAATGGCAAAACCACTACAACCAGAATCACAGCACATATTGCCAAAAGTGCAGGTAAAAAAGTTGGATATACCACCAGCGATGGTGTTTATATTCAAAACCAACTGATGATGAAAGGCGATTGTACAGGCCCCATCAGTGCTCAATTTGTTTTAAAAGATCCTACGGTTGATTTTGCAGTATTGGAATGTGCCCGTGGTGGCATTTTAAAAAATGGGTTAGCCTTTCAAAACTGTGATGTGGCCATTGTTACCAATGTAGCCGCAGATCATATGGGACTTGGAGGAATCAACACCCTGGATCAAATGGCTAAGCTCAAAGGAGTAGTGCCCGAAACTGTTTTCCCGCATGGCTACGCAGTTCTGAATGCAGATGATGATCTTGTTTATGCCATGAGAAAAGAACTTAAATGCAACCTGGCCCTCTTTAGCATGGATGAAAATAACAACCGCATTAAAGATCATTGCAAAAAAGGTGGGCTCGCAGTTGTTTTTGAAAACGATTATATCAGCATTTTAAAGGGAACATGGAAAATAAGGGTAATAAATGTAAAAGAAGTACCCATTACTTTTGAAGGAAAGGCCATTCACAATATCAACAACTGCCTGCCTGCTGTAATGGCCGCTTATTTATACAGAGATATTTCTATAGAGGATATCCGTTCGGCACTGATGTCTTTTGTACCATCCTCGAGTCAAACACCCGGTAGACTTAATTTTTTCCATTTTAAAAACTTTACCATTCTTGCCGATTTTGCACACAATCCTCATGGATTAAAGCTATTGGGAGACTTTATCAGCAAACTGGATTATCCTAAAAAAATTGGATTAATAAGTGGTACCGGTGATAGAAGAGATGAAGATATCAGGGAATTAGGAAGTATTTCTGCAAAGTATTTTGATGAAATTATCATCCGTTGTGATAAGAATTTGCGTGGCAGAAGTGCAGGAGAGATCATTCAATTACTAAAAGAAGGCATTGATTCAGAAAATTCTTCCATTCCCACTATGGTCATCGAAAGTGAAGCGGAAGCATTGGAATATATCTACGCAAATCCACAGCATGGTGCACTTTATACCATTATGTGTGATGTAGTTACAGGTGCGCTTACCAAAATAAAAGAATTAAAAGAAAGGGAAGATCACGGATAAGAATACTAAAAGCAAAAAAAACTTTTGGAACATTTTTTCACAACCCCTATTTTTGCACTCCCAAATAAAAAATGGGTGAAAGATTGGGTTATGGTGTAAAGGCAGCACAACAGATTTTGATTCTGTTTGTCTAGGTTCGAATCCTAGTAACCCAACAAAAAAGCTTTAGCAACTGCTAAAGCTTTTTTCGTATATTAAATCATCTCTATATAATTCAAACAGGATTATTTTACAACTTCTTCTAAAACCTTTCCTACTGATCCATTCGGCATTTGAATTTTAAGCAATGCTGCTACTGTTGGAGCGATATCAGTCATATAAGTTTCTCTGTTCGATTTTCCGGGCTTAATATTCCAGCCAAACCAAAGATTTGGAATATGTGCGTCATATGGATTCCAAAGTCCATGGGTAGTGCCTTTTGTTCCCCCATCAAAGTAACCGGGCTTAACAGTAAACATAATATCACCACTTCTTACAGGATTGTAACCATTTGCCATCATGTTTTTTTGTGGCTGTGGCAAAGTTGTTTCATTCAGCTTTGTAATGTCAAATGCATTCACAATAAAGGGTTTTGCCATTAAAGCCTTAATGACTGATTTTTTTATCAGCTCCAGATCCTTCCCATTTTTTTCTACTTCCTTTATATTGATGTAAAATTGATAGTTCTGAATATTTTGAAGAATTTTATCCATTCCAAATTCGATAGCAAGGCTGCTATTAATTTCTTTTAAAATAGCATTATCATCAAATGTACCCCCCGGCATTTTGTGCTCATTCAAAAAAGCAGGAATATGAGCAACTCCATGATCGGCTGTTAAAAAAAACAGGTAGTTTCCTTTGCCCAGTTTGTTGTCAAGAAACTGTAAAAAATCAGCAATATCATTGTCAAGCCTATAGTAAGTATCTTCTATTTCAATAGAGTTAGGACCAAATGAATGGCCGATATAATCAGTAGAGGAAATACTTACAGCCAGAAAATCAGTTACAGCTCCAGCTCCTAACTTTTCATTTTCCACTGCAGCTTTTGCAAAATCAAAAGTAAATGTATTGGCAAAAGGCGTTGTTCTAAAAGATCCATATTTACCCTTAGTGATGGCTGATAACTTGTGCGGAAAAGTGGGTGAAGTTTCCCCTGAAATGGATGATTCATATGGTTTGTTATCCTCCGTACTCAAAATATATTTTTCTATTGGAAACAAAGTCGTCCAATCTTTACTCATATAAGTACCAGGCCAATCTTTATTGTTGAATTGATTTACCCACTCCGGTAACTCTTTCATATAATAACTACTGGTTATAAACTTCCCAACAGCATCATCATACCAATAGGCAGCATTGGCGGCATGGCCTGCAGGCAAAATTGCACCCCTGTCTTTCAGGGCAATCCCTATTACTTTACTCTGAAAATTATTGCTTAACCTTAATTCATCGGTAATAGTGCTGGCCCATAGATTTTCCGGACTCATTTTACCTGCCCGGCTGCTGCTCCCAATAGTAGTTACGGTAGAATCATCCGTACAATAAACATTCGTACCAGTCTTTCTGTCAAACCAGTTATTACCCACAATACCATTGACAGCCGGAACACTTCCTGTATAAACACTTGCGTGACCCGCAGCTGTGTAAGTGGGTGTGTAAGGTATAAAACTGTTTTCAAAACTATATCCCTGTGAAAGCAATCTTTTAAAACCTTTAGAACGATACATACTACTGTAACGATACAAATAATCCCAGCGCATTTGATCTACTACAAGACCAACTACCAGTTTTGGTCTTGCTACTCCGGAACTGTTATTGGTAATTGCTGATGGTTTTGTTTGTGCCATTGCACTAAACATTAAAATCATCAGAAAAAGACAGATTGCTGTAACTTTTTTAATCATGGGTTTAATTTCTGCAAATATAAACTTTAGAAAATCTACTTAAACGATTGTCTGATGTTAAGCTAAGGTTACTTATTTTGAGCGTAAATCCTTAATTTTGCGCCAATTTAAAGACATTATCGCAGAGGCTTCAAAGTTCAACAAAATTCAAAAAAACAAATCAGAAGCTTTAATTTTCAGCGATTTATCCAAATCATTAAATCTAAAATCATTAAAAAATGGACGTTTTTGAAAAACTAGTGAAAGATGGTGGCCCGCTTGGACAACATATGGACAGAGCCCACGGTTATTTTGCATTCCCAAAATTAGAAGGTGAATTAGGCCCACACATGAAATTTAGAGGCAAAGACGTTCTGGTGTGG
>CANNJE010000123.1 GCA_947504605.1 Chitinophagaceae bacterium | reverse complement strand
GTGATATAACCCAAAATGCCAAATAGGGTTCCTGATGCAGCAAAATTCTTTGCATACAAATCATGTCGGTAATTGGTACTGTTGAGGTATTTAATACTATAGACAAAACTGATGATAAAAAGAATCATCATACCAAACCACATGCACACATGGAAGTAAAGATTGCGGATGGTTTCATTTAAGATGGGCAGCCGGGGAACATCCACGAGAAAACCAGCGATAACCGTATATACCAATAAAAGGAACGATAAAATTTTCCACCAGTTTTTTTTCATTGGAAGTAGCTGTTTGATTAGGCCGCAAAGTTATGATAAACTGCTTTATATAAATAGCTGAATTTTAAAGTTTAGGTTAAAGATTCTATTCATTAAAGAAATAACTCATTTAGCTGAATAACTGTTGATGAACAGGTCATTTTATTAAATTAAATACGAAATGAGCAGTATTGGAATTTGACGCTTTAGCCCATTGCTAAAGTCGAAAATCAACAAATAAATTATAAAGTATCAAGGTTTACACTTTTACTCCTTCCACAAAAAAGGGAAGAGGATAATTGCCAATGCCACAACGAGTACATCCATTAAAATAATAAGGCCAGAGAGTTGTAGTAAGGCTCCATCTCTGAATATTTCTGCAAAGGCAGATTTGCTAAGTCTCATGAGCAACAGCAAGATTGGTAATATAACCGGGAAACCAAGGATGGCTATTAATGCTGCATTTTGTTGTGCTTTTGCGGCAATGGCACTCATTAGGGTAAAAACGAGGCTGATACTGGTGCCTCCTAGTATAACAATACCCATAAAACGAAGGCTATCATTTACCGGATTGGCCAGGAAAGTAAAAAATAACATCAGGCTTACCAGGCTCATTAGTGCCATGAGTATAATATTAAATACTAGTTTGGCAATGATAAATTCAACAGGGGAGGCAATAGAATAAAAATAAAGCATCCTGCCGCGGCTTTCCTGTAAAAAACTTTTGGCTACAGTATTTACGCAAACAAACAGTTGAATTACCCAGAAAAGGCTGTTCCAAACATTGGCTTCAGGGCTATCTGGCATAGAGAGGTATAATACAAAAATGGTGGAGGCTATATATAGAAGGATACCATA
This sequence comes from Chitinophagaceae bacterium, assembly GCA_947504605.1. Taxonomy (GTDB): domain Bacteria; phylum Bacteroidota; class Bacteroidia; order Chitinophagales; family Chitinophagaceae; genus Ferruginibacter. The sequence continues at coordinate 7,366 of CANNJE010000123.1, read as the reverse complement.
AAATGTATGTTTCTGTCTTAGTTCGAGCAGGATATCTTTCTTCAAAAGTGTTAATATGCGTGTTACCATCGCTGCAAATTACTAACATTATAAAGAGCTATACAAATATTTGTTGTTTAAAATGCAGGTTCCTGTTGGTTTTTAGGCCCCACGTTTATCCACAGGATTTATACTAAGAAGATTTACGCTTGGTTGAATTAAATATAAATTCTATATTGAACCGCTTTTATAAACTAAATCAAAAATAATATGCGTAAAATTTTTACTACAGCATCCATGTTATGCCTGTTGTTTTCCGTTAAAGCACAGGAACTGGAATTTGCAAAAAATACGGAGGTTATTACCGGTAAACTGGTAAGGGTAACAAAACCTCTTAGAGATTACAAAGAAACAGACAAAGCTATTCCTGATGTGATTGTAAGAGATGAAAATGGCATGATTGGAAATAAAAAGCAACCACGTGTTGTAAGTTATTTTCCTGAACAGCAACAACTTTCCGACGCAGGGTTACAAACAAAATACAACGTAAAAGGGAATAACGGGCCAACAATGAACAATGCAGTTTCTGCCAACTTTGCGGGGCTTGGTTATCAACCATTAAATCCACCAGATCCTACACTTTGTGTTGGGCCTAATCATATCATTGAAATGATTAATGGTTCATCTGGTGCACTATTTAAAATATTTGATAAAACCGGTGGACAGATAGTGGCGCAAACTTATATGGATGCCATTACCGGAAAAGGTGGATTGGGTGATCCCATTGCATTATACGATCAACTGGCAGACAGGTATGTGCTTACAGAGTTTAACAATAAAACTGAGACCACTACAGAGGGATTGACTCTCGCAATTTCGAAAACCAATGATCCTACAGGAGCCTGGTATGTATATTTTTTTAGTACAGGAACTTCTTTTCCTGATTATCCTAAATTTTCAGTTTGGCCGGATGCATATTATGCAACCACCAATGATTTTGCCAATGCAAGCGCATATTCAGGTTCATCTGTTTTTGCTTTCGACAGAGCAAAAATGCTTGCAGGGAATGCTACAGCAACCATGCAAAAAATTACTTTGGGAACTACCAATAAACATTTTTCTATGAGTCCGGTTTGCCTGGAAGGAACAAACCTTCCCCCTGCAGGTACAGGAGGATTGTTTGCTTACATGCTTGATGATGCTTGGACTACTAGCACCACTGATAGAGATAGCATTGGTCTTTTTGAATTTAAAGTAAACTTTACTACTCCTTCTCTTAGTACTGTAACAACAAAATCTTCGTTGGCAGTAACAGCTTACAAATCTGATATCTGTACCGCTACGAGAGGGCAATGTATTTCAATGCCCGGAACGACTATTAAAGTAGAAGCCCTTCATCAAAAAATTATGAATCAGCCGATTTATAGAAATTTTGCTGGTTATGAAGGAATCGTGTTTTCTCATGCAGTAGATAAAGGGACCAATATTGCCGGAGTTAGGTGGTATGAGTTGCGTAAAACAACTGGTAACTGGAGTGTGAATCAACAAAGTACTTATGCTCCGGACAATACACACCGTTGGATGGCAGCAGTATGTTATGATGCTGCGGGTAATATCGGTTTGGCATATAATGTTTCTTCATCTGCAACCGGGGTGTATCCTGGAGCTAGATATACCGGAAGAAAAGAGTGTGATGCTTTAAACAGTATGACTTATGCAGAATCAGTTATTATTGCAGGTACTGCAGCAAATGGCAGTACCCGTTATGGTGATTATAACCATCTGGTGGCAGATCCGGATGGTGTTCGTTTTTGGTTTGTTTGCGAGTACAATGCTGCCAGTACCTGGAGCACAAGAATAGCATCTTTTAACTTAGATAATTGTACACCTGCTTTATGCGGTGATCCCACAGGATTATCTTCTTCTGCAATTGGAAATAATATCGCTACTATTAGCTGGACTGCAGTAACAAGTGCATTAAGTTATGATGTAGATTATAAATTAACTTCTTCATCAACCTGGACGAATGCTGCTACAGCTACAGCAGCAACTTCTGTAAATCTTAGTGGGCTTACACAAGGTTCTGTTTTCGACTGGAGAGTTAGGGCTACCTGTGCTGCTGGTAGTGGAAATTATACCGGAGCTCAGTTTACCACAACTGCACCTGCAAGTTGTAATGCACCTGCAGGATTAGCTTCTTCAGCTGTTACAAGCAGTACTGCAACTATTGGCTGGAGTGCTGTAAGTGGTGCTGCCAATTATGATGTGGATTATAAATTAAGTTCATCTGCCACCTGGATTAATGCAGCAACTTCAACAACTGCAACTTCTGTTGCTTTGAGTGCATTAACAGCTACTTCTTTATATGACTGGAGAGTAAAAGCAAATTGTACTTCCGTAGCGTTGGTTAGTGCTTATACTCAGGCTCAATTTACGACTACAGCAGTGAGTACTTGTGTAGATATTCAAGAGAATAATGGAACTTCTGCAACTGCAGGAGCCATCAATGTAAGTACGAATTATACGGCTCAGATTGCAGTTAATGGGGATAAGGATTATTATAAATTTAATAATACATCAGCCCTAAAGAAAATCAGGGTAACCCTTACCAATCTTCCTGCAGATTATGATATGAAGTTGTACAGGCCAACAGGAGCCTTGCAAGCAACTTCTCAAAACACTGGATTAACTGCAGAGAAAATAATCTACAATCCAACTGCTTCCAGTGCTGTGGGAACCTATAGGGTTTATGTTTATGGATTTGGTGGTGCATTTAATAACACTCAATGTTATACTTTAAGAGTAGACCTTAGCTCCGCTAACTTTACTTCTGGACCAGAGAATAACAAAGTAGAAACTTTAAAAGGCGGACTTAAAGTCTATCCTGTGCCAGCTTCTGCTATGGTTACTGTTTCTTTTGATGCTGCCACTAAAGGCAGTGCAACTATCTCTATTAGCAATCAGCTTGGGCAGGAAGTAATGCGTAAAGTTGTAGGAGTGGATAATGGGATTAACTTCACTAATATGGATGTGAGCAAACTAAAATCGGGCGTTTACTCCTTAAAGCTGTTGAATGGTTCGGATGTTCAATCACAAAAACTATTAATCAACAGATAATACTTTTAAAAGATAAAAAAGGGCTGTCATTTGACAGCCCTTTTTTTATAACTCAATTTGAACCTATTATTTATTTTCCAATGCACAAATCCTGCACCTTGGTTCGTAAATGTCTTTTTCTCCCAATAAAACCTGAGGTCCTTCAGCAATTTTTCGGTAACTAATATTGGCAATATTGCCACATTTTACACAAATAGCATGCAGCTTGGTAATATAATCAGCCTTGGCAAGCAGGTTGGGCATTTGTCCAAAGGGTTTGCCCAAATAATCCATATCTAGCCCTGCAACGATAACCCTGATTCCTTTGGATGCCAGCAGTTCGCAAACATTGCCAATTTCAGCATCGAAAAACTGGGCTTCATCAATTCCAACAACATCTACATCCTGTGCCAGTAATAATATAGTTTGGGAACTTTCTACCGGTGTACTTTGAATGATATTGGTGTCGTGGCTTACAATATTTACTTCGTCATAGCGGGTGTCTATCGCAGGTTTGAAGATTTCAACTCTAAGATTTGCAATTTTTACCCGCTTTAACCGGCGTATTAATTCTTCGGTTTTGCCGCTGAACATACTGCCGCAAATAACTTCTATCCATCCACGTCGTTCACCTTTTAAACTGGGTTCAATAAACATTTAAATAAATTTTTAAAATACTGTTAGTAACTTTAGGCTGTTGCTGCAAAGATTAAAGTTTCTAGCCACAGGGCAAAACAAATTTTACAGTAGGCGTAATAACTCATATAGCTAAATATTCCATATGGACCGGGTGCTAACCCTCTCTAATAAATTAAAGGAACAACTTGATCAGAATGCTTCAATTGAGCAGTTGCTGGTTACGGTAGAAATGCTTCAATCTGAATTGATGCATAAAAAACAGTTGCAGCCCAAAAAAGAAAGCTCCAATGCAGTAACTGTGAATATTGCACATATAGCATCCGGCCGTGACAAGCCAAATGAATCAGCATCAAAAGTTTCCGAGGAAAAAACAGTTGAAGTGCTGCAGGTTGACGAGGCAGAATTAGAGGCTGAACTGGAAGAGATAAAGCGCATTGCCCAGGCAAAAAATAATATGGGGGTACAAAATAAACCAGCTTTATTATTTGACCCCGTAGAAGATATTCCAACACTTATTCATCAACAACCAAGTGAAAGGCCATTGCCCAAACCCGATTTTGTAAAACCTGCAGAAGTTCATGAATCGATTTCCAAAGAACAAACTGCTTCTTTAAATGAAAAGTTGAAGCAAACTAAAATTGAACTGGGCGATACGCTGGTTGAACTTCCAGTAAAGGACCTTAAAAAAGCCATTGGCATTAACGACCGTTTTTTATTTATCAATGAATTGTTCAGGGGAGATGAAGTGATGTATGAGCGAAGTATAAAAACCATTAATAGTTTTTCCATCTATCCAGAGGCTGAATATTGGATAAAACGGGAACTGAAATTAAAGCTGACATGGGCTGATAAGAATGAGGCCGTAATACAATTTGATCAATTGATTAGAAGGCGGTTTCTCTGAATATAATCCATAATCTTTGCCGTGGCCCCCTTTTGTTCATTTACAAATTTCATTGCAATCAAACTACTTTCTTCTAATAAAGCCGGATCGTTCAAAAGATTGTTTAACAGGGCTTCCAGTTCCAGCGCATTCTCTATACTATAGGCTCCTCCAGCATCTACAAGCTTTCTTGCTTCTGCAAATTTTTCATATACAGGTCCAAAAATAACCGGTTTTCCGTAAACGGCTGCTTCCAGAATATTGTGGATACCGCTTTTGTTAAAACCTCCTCCAACATAAGTGATGGTAGCATATTTATAGAGGCGTGATAAAGTGCCGATATTATCAATGATGATTACATTGGAATTAGTAGTGGTACTAAGATTATTATTTAATAAAGAAGAATACAAGGTAGCCGTAGGGAATTCATGTTGCAAATCTGTTATTCTTTGTTTATCTATATCATGCGGCGCAATGATAAAATGTATGTTAGGGTAGGCTTTTACATAATGAGTGAGCAGTGCTTCATCTTCTTCCCAGGTGCTGCCGGCTACTAAAACCGTATGACCCTCACAAAAATTATCTATACCTGTTCCCAGTGTTTCCCATTGTGAAGCTATGGCTGCGACCCTGTCAAATCTTGTATCGCCGGTTACGGTAGCATTGTCTAAGATACCTAAACCGCTCAATAATTCTATAGAATAATCTGTTTGTACAAAAAGATGCTGAAAAGAGCCCAGTATCTTTTTCCAGAATCCTCCATACCATCTAAAAAAAGGCTGGCTTCTGCGAAATATGCCGGAAATCAATAAAACAGGGATGTTTTTATTTTTCAGTTCTTTGAGGTAATAAAACCAATATTCATATTTTACCCATAAAACCAATGTTGGATTGATGGCCTCGATAAATGCCCGGGCATTGGCTGGTCCGTCTATAGGAAGATACATAACGAGATTTGCCCCCTCATAATTTTTTCTTATTTCATAGCCGCTGGGAGAAAAAAATGTCAATATTATTTTGTAACCGGGATATTGGGTCCTTATCGCTTCCAATAGTGGCCGGCCCTGCTCAAACTCACCAAGGCTTGCACAATGCATCCAGATGGTTTTAAGATTTTTGGGTTTTGCATCAGAATCCGTTAATAATTGTCCCTGGCTCACTGCTGACTGCCAGTTATTCAGTTTTTGCTTCCAATCTTTTCTGCCATTAACCCACATACGGGCTTTTGAATTCCATAAGGCAACCACCCGAATTGCACATGAATACAGTAACAGGAAAAAATTATATAGAAGGAAACTCAAACTGGTCAATTTTTTGTCAAAAATAGCAGGTATTGGTGGTTATAGCAATTCCTAAATCCTAATAGCAATTTCCTGTTTCAAATCTTATCTTTGCGACGCAATTAATAATAATATGATATGAGACCCTTACAAATGGTGGATACAAAAACACAGTATCACAAAATAAAACAGGAAGTAGATGCAGCCGTTATTGCAGTATTAGAAAGTTCGCAATTTATTGGAGGAAAAGTGGTGAACGATTTTGCAGACAATTTAGCAACTTATCATAAAAGTAAACATGTAATTCCTTGTGCCAACGGGACAGATGCCTTACAAATAGCCATGATGGCTTTAGGACTTCAGCCAGGGGATGAAGTAATTACCCCTTCTTTTACTTATATCGCAACGGTAGAAGTAGCAGCACTTTTGCACATTAAACCCATTTTTGTAGAGGTAGACCCCAAAACATTTTGTATTGATCCGGCAGTTATTGAAAAGGCGATTACTCCAAAAACAAAAGCTATTATACCCGTTCATCTGTATGGGCATGCAGCCGATATGGAGCCTATTATGGAAATAGCTGCAAGGCACAATTTATTTGTAATAGAAGACAATGCACAAGGTATTGGTAACGTTTATACCTTTTCAAATGGAACTCAAAAGAAAACCGGATCCATTGGTCATATTGGTTGCACTTCCTTTTATCCGTCAAAAAATCTGGGTGCCTATGGTGATGGTGGTGCGATGTTTACGGATGATGATGCTTTGGCTGATAAATTAAAAATGATTGCATCTCATGGACAAAGCAAGCGGTATTATCATGATGTAGTGGGTTGTAACTCAAGATTGGATGCCTTACAAGCGGCCATTTTGGACATAAAATTAAAGCACCTTGATGAGTACATTGATGCACGTAGAAAAGCGGCCGATTTTTATGATGCTGCATTTGCAGGAAATGAAAAAATAACCGTTCCTTACCGTGCAGAAAATAATAAACATGTTTTTCATCAATATACTATTACGTTAAACGGAGTAGACAGAGATGGATTGAATCAGTTTCTTGCAGACAATGGAGTGCCATCTATGATTTACTATCCCGTTCCTGCGCACAGGCAAAAAATGTTTGATGCTTTTGGAGGAAGTGAATACAAACTGGATGTAACAGATTGGCTTACTGAAAGAGTAATTTCCTTGCCTATTCATACCGAACTGGATGAGGAGCAGCAACAGTTTATTGTAAATAAGGTTTTAGAATTCATACAACAATAATTTTAATTTAACACCCTTTAAGTATGAAAATAGCAGTTGTAGGCACAGGATATGTAGGTTTGGTTACGGGCACCTGTTTCGCAGAAACTGGTAATAATGTAACCTGCGTAGATATCGATATCGCCAAAATTGAAAAATTAAATTCCGGCCAAATAACTATTTATGAGCCAGGGTTAGAAAAATTATTTATTAGAAATCAGAAAGAAGGAAGGCTTCGTTT
>CANNJE010000122.1 GCA_947504605.1 Chitinophagaceae bacterium | reverse complement strand
GCATTGGCTAATGCTAGTCAATTATCTCAAATTACTTTTAATCCTAACCCAGCAGCTTGGCAGTCTTTATTTACTGCTCCTGCTCCTGTTCCAAACTCAGGTGGTTTTGTGCTTATAGATAAAAATTATAAGTTTCCACAGGTTTGGAGAACCAATGTTGGATTTGATAAAAAATACGAAAATAACTTCACATTGTCTATGGATCTATTGTATTCAAAAGACTTGAATGCAACAGTTATGCGTAATGCAAATGAGCTTACTCCAAGCTCTACTGTAAACCTTGGAGGTTCTATCAGACCAAGTTTTGCAAGCATATCAACTGCTGTAAGAAGAAAATACAATGGTTATGTTAACGCAGTTGTTTTAGAAAATGCTAAAGGTGGTGGTGCATTCTCTTTCACTACTCAGGTTGCTAAAGCATTCAGTAAAGGATTCTATGCATCATTAGCTTATACATATAGTGAAGCTTTGGACTTAACTCAAAATCCTGGTTCACAGGCTTCTTCTACATGGAGCGGTAACTTTACAGGTGGTACACAAAACACAAAAGAATTATCGTATTCTGCTTTTGCAACTCCACACCGTATCATTGGAACCTTCTCTTACAGAAAAGAATATTTGAAACACCTTGCCACAACATTCTCTTTATTTTATGAGGGTGCACAACAGGGAAGGTATAGTTATATTTATGGTTCAGCTGGTGGTACAGCTCCTTCTGGTTTTTCGAATACAGCCGATATTAACTATGATGGAAACAGTAGTGACTTGATGTATGTTCCGAAGAATGCATCTGAAATTACATTCACCCCTTTAACAGTTGGTAGTGGTGTTACTGCTGTAACTTATACTGCACAACAACAAAGTGATGCATTCTTTGCTTATGTTGCACAAGACAAATACTTGAGCAAACGTATGGGGCAGGTTGCTGAAAGAAACGGTGCTAGATATCCTTTTTACCACAGAGTTGATGTTAAATTTTTACAGGACATCTTCACTAATATTGGTGGAAAGAAAAATACACTTCAGTTAAGTATTGATTGCTCTAACTTCCTTAACCTGGTAAATAAAGATTGGGGAATACGTGACTTCTATCCTTCTAACAATCCATTAAGAGCAACTAAAAATGCTACAACTGGTGAAGTAAGATACCAATTGGCTACTTATACTCCTAACGGAGGTACATCACCAATTTTAGTAGACAAATCATTTATCAGAAGTACTTCAACAGCAAGTACCTGGTCATTGCAATTAGGTGTACGTTATATCTTTTAATAAATTACTTTAGTCATAAAAAAAGTCCCGAATTTTTCGGGACTTTTTTTATGACTTTTTTATAAGCTTTCAGGTATATATTATCACTAAATGAATATTCTGATTGAACGATTTATTTCCCCCACCCCCACTTTAAAAAATCGGAAAATGCACTTGCCCATGTTGGTACATCATGGCGGCCATCTTTAAGTTCGAGGTAAGCAATATCACTTGATTCATCATATCCTTTTTTAACAAGCTCTTCTATAAGCCCAAGTGTATCATCAATGGCATCAATAATTCCGTTGTTATTTCTATCTGCAGTCTCATCTTTAGTCCCCACTTCAAAAAAGAATTTTAACCAGGAAGCATAATGCCCCTCTCGGATTTGACGATGCATAATTCGGTTCTCATTTTCATCAAAATCTGTATCGTCCTGATCCTTATCTCTCCACCAAAAAGATCCGCTGAAAACCCCTACCTTGGTAAACTCATGAGGATAATTCCAAACAATATCTATAGCGCACAATCCTCCAAGAGAAAATCCGGCAAAAGCTTTTTCCTTTATCGATTCGATATTATAGGTCGTTCGTAAAAAAGGTATTAATTCCTGGATAATAAATTTTGTATATAAAAATGCTTTAGCACCACGTCCTTTGTAATCTAAAATTTTAGCGGTTCCATATTCATTTTTTCTATCAGCAGCACAATGGATTCCTACGCAAAAAATTGGTTCAATCTGATCCTCTGATAGCAGATTACTCAAAATGTCTTCAAACAGCATTTTTACAAGATCCTGTCCGTCGTTGATCAACAATAAATTTACATCATACAAAAGAGCGTATCCTTCAGGCAAATAACAGTCAACTATTACAATACGGCCAAGATTGGAAGAATGTAAAAGATGTTGTTCTACTTTAATCACAGAAACTTTTTCAGCAGACATAAGTATCAAAAATAAGAAAAGCACCCCAAACTTATATATACAAAACCTTCTTAAAACATAATTTGTTTTATTGACTGCTAAAAAATATATTTGAGTACCGTTCATCTAAATACATCAATCATCACCCAAACAACTACATTATGAAAAAAATAGGCGTACTACATGGCAAAGAAAGAAGTTTTCCTGATGCCCTTGTAGCTAGGATAAATAGTAAAAATATCAAAGGGATATTTGCGGAGCCTGTTAAAATTGATAAAGTGATGCAAGGAGAAGCTACTGAATATGCTGTAATCTTCGATCGTATCTCGCAGGATGTTCCTTTTTACCGTGCTTATTTAAAAAATGCAGCACTATGTGGTACTGCTGTTATCAATAACCCATTTTGGTGGAGTGCGGACGAGAAATTTTTTAACAATTGCCTTGCAACTAAAATTGGTGTTCCTGTGCCTAAAACTGTGATATTACCTTCAAGAGAATTGCCTACTGATACCAGTGCAGATTCATTCAGCAATCTTGCTTACCCCTTAGATTGGGATGGTATCTTTAAGTATATTGGATTCCCTGCATACATGAAACCCCATGCTGGTGGTGGTTGGAAAAGTGTTTATCAACTAAATAGCTCGGATGATTTTTTTGAAAAACATGCAGAAACAGATCAACTGGTTATGATGTTACAGGAAGAAATAAAATTTGATGAATATTACCGTTGTTATTGTATAGGCGGCAAACATGTACGGATAATGCCTTACGAGCCCCGCAATCCTCACCACCTGCGTTATGTAGCAGATTTTACACCATCACCAGAGCGTCACAAAGAAATGGAAGACATTGTTTTGAGGATATGCAAATACTTGGGTTATGATTTTAATACTGTAGAACTGGCATTAAGAGATGGCGTTCCATATGCCATCGATTTTTGTAACCCTGCTCCTGATGCTGAAGTAACAAGTGTGGGTCAGGAAAATTTTGATTGGGTAGTAGAAACTTCTGCCAATTATGCAATAGAAAGAGCTCAGGCTCATGTTGAAGGTGCCGATAACCTAACATGGGGTGAGTATATTAAAAGAAGCAGCAGCCATCAAAAACTTTATTAATAATTAATTAGGTGTTCTCGTATAATCGAATTATCACATTTTCATTTTAACCTTATGGGTCCGATAAATTATAAAAAATTTACAGTTGGTGTTGAAGAAGAATACATGGTTATTGATCCTCATACAAGAGAATTAAAAAGCCATCAACAAAAGATCGTGGAAGAGGGGCATAAGATCATGAAGGAAAAGGTTAAAGCCGAAATGCACCAGGCTGTTGTAGAGGTTGGAACTGATATCTGCGCTGATGTAGATGAAGCTTTTGTAGATGTAGGCACCCTTCGCAAAACTATCAGTGGTATTGCGGATGAACTAGGACTATGGGTTGGGGCAAGTGGTACCCATCCATTTAGTCATTGGGAAAGCCAGTTGATAACAGAGCATATTCGATATAATGAAATTGTAAACGAATTACAGGAAGCTGCAAGAAGCAACCTTATTTTTGGACTACATGTACACGTTGGTATGGAAACCAGGGAAATGGCTATTCATATTGCCAATAGTGCCCGTTATTTCCTACCCCATGTATTTGCATTAAGTACCAACTCTCCTTTTTGGGAAGGAAGGCTCACAGGATACAAGTCATTCAGAACAAAAGTATTTGACAAGTTTCCTCGAACAGGTATACCAGACTGTTACGACAGTATAGAAGATTATGATAATTACATCAAACTTTTGGTAAAAACAAACTGTATCGACAATGCAAAAAAAATATGGTGGGATCTAAGGGTTCATCCATTTTTCAATACCGTAGAATTTCGCATATGCGATATTCCGCTTACGGTTAAAGAAACCATTGCTATTACTGCAATATTTCAAGCCATCTGTGCAAAATTGTATAAGCTTCGCAGCCAGAACCTGAACTTTATGATGTATAGCCGTGCTCTACTCAACGAAAATAAATGGAGAGCTAGTCGTTATGGAATTGATAGTAATATGATTGATTTTGGGAAAGAAACAGAAGTAAATACTAGGGTTTTGATTTATGAATTATTAGATTTTGTTGATGACGTTGTTCCACATCTAGGAAGCCAGCATGCGATGAGCCATGTACATAAAATGCTAGAAGAAGGTACGGGTGCCGACCGTCAGTTAAAAGTTTATGAAGAAACCAAAAGCCTAGAAAATGTGGTGGATTATATTCATTCACAATTTTTATCTGGTTTGTAGTTTGTTGTAAAGAGAGAAAGTGCTATATTTGCCGTCCAAATAAAAATCTGGCTGCGTAGCTCAACTGAATAGAGCATCTCACTACGGATGAGAAGGTTTTAGGTTTGAATCCTAACGCGGTCACAAAAAGTCCACTTTTACTAGTGGGCTTTTTTAATAATCAGATAGTCTCATTCAAATTTTATCCAGTAACTATAATGATAATTTTTAAACGGGATTCGGTACTTTTCTAATGGCCATGCCCCCCAGCTATCCATACCCTGCAATCCTGTTTGTTGAAGGTCCATATGCATATAAATTTCATTTCTTTTATTCAACTCCCCACTATGATACTGTTTCTTTTCTGTTTCCGGATCCAGATCATCGATATTATAGGGTAAGGCCGAAAAACTTAGCAAACTATCTGCATATTCAAACCTAATTTTTTTCCCTTTAGCGTTAGAAAAAACGACCCACCGAACTTCAGTTTTATTTCCACTTTCCTGGGGCCTAGCATAAGAAAAATATTGCTCATCAACATTTTGTTTATACTGCGCAATGAAACTGTTGGTTTTCCGGTCCCAGTAATTTTCTCCCGGGCCACGGCCATACCAATGAATATTATTGAAATTTTTATTAAGTACTATATCTGTTCCCGCTCTCATTAAAAATGGATGTTTTCCTTTAATTACAGAAAACAAATTTTCAACCTTAATACTACCATCACTGAATATATTAAATACCTGATGATGTTCTGCATCCCCATTTACGATCTCTTTACTAAATTGAATTTCATATTGATTTTCATTTTTCTTTTTTAAAGTACTTTTTATTTTTCCTCCCTTTTCATAGGCATTCCGCCATTCTCTCAAATTTAAATTAAAGCCTGCTCCAATATCATTATCAGTAGGTGCCCGCCAAAAGGAAGGACTAGGTCCCTGTTGAATCACGTCATCGCCTTTAAACCAATAGTTTGATAATATTCCCTTTTGTAAATCAAAAGCAACCTTAAAATCCTTTCCGCTGATTATGCATTGGGTTTCATTTTGATAAACCTGTAAATTTTGTTTTTTCACCGGTGCAAAAATAATAGCAGGCAATTGGTTCAACAAAAATTGAACAGCCGCAATTTCATAACCTTTAGGCAAAAAAGGCTCCTCCGTTTTAAGGGAATAATAAATATTCAACTGGTATTCTTTATTTGGCTGCCTGCCAGTTTTAAATGGAATGATAAAATCATTTTGCATTTGAGGCTTTAAAGAAATTTCGTTTATCATTCCTGTTTCTTTTGCACTACCATTTTCCTGAAGAACCCACCGTAAAGAAATATTATCTAGTGATTTGAAAAAATAACAGTTACGAATAGAAATTATATTTCCACCTGCAAATGTTGTTTTAATATGCTGGTAAACTTTTTTCACTTCCAATGCCATGGGCGTCAACTCACGGTAAGCCGTAACAACACCTTTAACACAGAAATTATTATCACTTAAATTCTCATCCACTGGTCCTTCCAAAGGAAAATCCCCTCCGTAAGCTTTGATGCGTTTTCCATTTTTTATGGTATCAATCGATTGGTCAATCCATTCCCAAATAAACCCACCTTGTAGTTTTGGATTATTTTCAATCACATCCCAATAATCTTGAAAATTCCCTAAACTGTTTCCCATTATATGAGCATACTCACTTAAGATATTGGGTAATCTTGCATCGCTTTTTGCATATTTTTCAAGAGATTGAGGGCTTGGATATTGAGGGCAAAATATCTCTGAAAAATTAGTAACATTGGGCTTGCCATAATCTATATCTCTTTCATACTGTATGGGCAAATCAGATTGTTGTTTTAACCAATCGTAAGCCGCATAAAAATTAGCTCCGTCCCCCGCTTCATTACCCAATGACCAGGTTATTACGGAAGCATGGTTTTTATCTCTTTCATACATACGTTGTATGCGTTGCATGTGGGCTTCTTTCCAAAGTGGCTTATTAGCAAGGGTTACATTTAAATCATATCCAAGCCCATGTGATTCTATATTGGCTTCATCAATTACATACAAACCAAATTCGTCACAAAGCTCCATCCAATAAGGATCAGGAGGATAGTGAGAATGACGCACTGCATTAATATTAAGTCGCTTCATCATCTCCATATCTTTTTGCATATCTGCTTTACTAAGGGTATGCCCATTGGTTGGATGATGTTCATGCCTGTTGACACCTTTTAAAAAAATACGCTTCCCATTTACCAGTAAATCACTACCTCGTATTTCAACTCTTTTAAAGCCAATCCTTATGGGCACAACTTCCTGCACCTTACCACTTTTATTTTTTAGGGTTAAGAAAAGAGTATATAAATAAGGCATTTCAGCTGTCCAGGCATGAACATTCTCAATCGTACTTTTGAAAGAAACATTCGATTTATACCTCCCCAAAACTGTATGATAATCATTTGTTTTATCCTCGTACACAATACTGCCTTTTGCATCCAACATCAATACTTCCAGTGCAAAACTGTCCTTCCTGCTATTGTATCCTCTTTCCGATTTATAATTATTAATTTCAGCATTAATAGCTAGCACTCCATTGGTATAGGTATCATCCAATGAAGCAATGATTTTTGTATCCCGTATATCGAGTTTTTCAGTGCAGTAAAGAAAAACATCTCTTTCAATACCTGAGAATCTAAACATATCCTGACATTCAAGATAGCTTGCATCGCTCCATCGAAATACTTGAAATGCGATTAGGTTTTCCCCTTCTTTTACATAATCCGTAATATCAAATTCTGCAGCAAGTTTACTATCCTCGCTATACCCTACTTTTTTTCCATTTACCCAAACAAACAAACAGGATTTTGCATTACCCACATGAATAAATACTTGTTTCCCTTTGAAATGGGCAGGAAGTATCATTTTTTTTCTGTAAGAACCAACTGGGTTATTATTTGCTGGAATATCATAAGGAGGATTCATTTTTGCATAACGCAAATTATGTCCTGCAAAATCATAAGGTTGATTTACATAAATTGGTTCTCCGTAACCATTTACTTCCCAACTAGCTGGAATTTTAAAATCATTCCATTTACTATCATCAAAATTAAATTCAGAAAAATTAAAGGGTCTTTGATTGGGATCTTTAACCCAATTAAATTTCCAGCTACCATTTAAAGAAAAAAAGTTGACTGATTTTTCCCTGTCATACTGCTTTGCAATATCCATACTCTCAAATCCAAAAGCACTATTCCGCATAGGCATTCTGTTACTTGAAACCAGCTCAGGGCTCAGTAATTCATAAGGGAGTTGTGCTTTCCCATTTTTTGTAATAAACAAAAGCAGTATTACAATACATATTTTAATACAAAGTCTAACTGCCACAAATTTGATTAAACCCATTTGCAATTGACTTCTATTAATTAATACTTTCATACACATTATTTTTATTCTTTTAAATTTACTACAAAACAATTGTAGCATCGCTTAAATTAAATAAAGCGTTATTATATATTTTAGAATTAATTAATTGCTTGTGAATTATAATATAATCCAATTTCTGCTAAATAAGGTTCAAACCGGTATGAGAGAATACGAATGTTTAAAAGTCTGTTGTTATAGCATCCTATTGTAATATGCGTTTATACCCAATTGTTGTTCCTTGTGTAAATATTTTTCATTTTACACATCGGTTAGGCGCATAAAAAAACCCTTCAAGTAAACTTGAAGGGTTTTAAAATAAATATGGCGGCTACCTACTCTCCCACATTTTTGTGCAGTACCATCGGCCATGAGGGGCTTAACTTCTCTGTTCGGGATGGGAAGAGGTGTACACCCTCGGCAAAACCACCATAAAAAGGTAATTCGCTGAGCGAAAAAAAATTACATATTGGGATAAGTTGTATAAAAGTTTCAATGCTATTTTCAATAAAGAAAATAAAAAAATAAAGCTAACGGGCAATTAGTACTACTCGGCTTCGATGTTACCACCCTTACACCTGTAGCCTATCAACGTCATAGTCTTTGACGACCCTTAAAAGTAAACTCATCTTGAGGTTGGTTTCACGCTTAGATGCTTTCAGCGTTTATCCATGCTGTACATAGCTACTCTGCACTGCACCTGGCGGCACAACAGATACACCAGCGGTACATACGACCCGGTCCTCTCGTACTAAGGTCATGTCCTCTCAATTTACTAGCGCCCATCACAGATAGGGACCGAACTGTCTTGCGACGTTCTGAACCCAGTTCACGTGCCACTTTAATCGGCGAACAGCCGAACCCTTGGGACCTTCTCCAGCCCCAGGATGTG
>CANNJE010000121.1 GCA_947504605.1 Chitinophagaceae bacterium | reverse complement strand
CAACCCGAACGGATAATAACTTTATCATAGTAATTGCAATACCAAACTGGCTTTTACATCAAAAAATATCAAAGAACATTTGCTTGTTAAATATACAATAAGTATTGTTCAAAAAGGCAGTATAAGTGTAATACGCCGCTGGTTAAAACCCAGGCGGCGGCAATGCAACAGTTTACCTATGCCGGCAGAAGGGAATTCCTTCATTTTATAATTGTATCGGGCTCATCACTTTAAATCTTAATTACTAATTTTGTCCAACTTTAGGGGGTCAGTCCATTACTGCGGCTTTGTTGTAATATCACAACTTTATTTTTTCTCTTAACGCCGTTGAAGATTTTCCTTTAAAAACTGTTGCTTTTATTTCACAGGGGAAAGTAAAATTAACAATACTATAGTCAAGCATAAATTCGACCTTATAATCTCCGTTTGATGCTTTCGGTGAAAATTCTTTAATCGCAAGTTTTAATTGTTTAGTGTAACACTCTCCAGTATCTAAAATAATATAGTCTTCCTGTTTTAGAAAGATGTTATCAATATCTCCTCTTTTCCCGTGATTAAAATAAAACTTAGCAGAATTAGACTGATTAATCAAGCCTATAGCCATTAACCCATAATTGACATACTCTACATCAGGTTTAAAAATAGCAATACTTTTAGGCGATACATTTTTAAAACTCAATTTAAAACTTATAGAGTCATTTGCTTTCTGCAAACCTGTAGCACTAATAAGAATGTCTTGATTATCTTGTTGCCCATGAGCAACAAAGATTTGACCGATAAGAAAGAGCAATAAAAATATGTTTGATAAAAGGACTTTCATGATTTTCTATTAAAATGCAAGTGGAATTAATTTTATTGCGTCTGTAAGCATTTTTGTGGCAATTGTATTTGCATTGGCTCTTCCAACATCTTGTCCATATACGGTCGTTTCAAAGGCTTTTCCAATCTCTGTGAACGTTCCTGTAATACAATCAACATTAATTGATTTGGATTCTACACCATTTTTTTTAGTATCGCCAAAATGAACTGCTTCATGAAAAAGTGTAGATTCTACTAATAAATGAGCTCCCATTTTATCGGTAGCAGTTTTTGCTTTATCCATTCTTGCAACAACATCATTGTCTAAATAAATTAACCCTTTTCCCTCATTGGCGTTTACTGACTTACCTGTTTTACTATTGGGAATAACAGCAGTGCCCCCATTTACATTTCCTGTCGGTGAATCTAAGTCTTTTACTTCAAGTTTAGGTCCTTTACCATAAGTGAGTAAATTCTTAATCTGTTTATCGGACAATTGGCTATAAGCCTTAAACGCTTCTCTAAATGCAGCAGGTTTACCTTTATATTCGCTACCTAAATTTTTTAAGTACTTTACTAATTCAGGATGCTCTTTCGCTGTTTTTTTATCAATCTCAAATCGTCCATCCGGGTCAGAATATCGTAAAGGATTATTAAAAGCAAATCGATACTGTGTCCATTCAGGTGCTTTCTCTGCTAATGGGTCAGCAACCATCCATCTTCCAATCTGGTTATCATACATCCTTGCACCATAATCTAACCATTCAAGACCGCTTCCATCGCTGAACTCTTGTCGTTGTTCTTCTTTACCATTAAATTTTTTGTGATTGACTAAACTTCCAGCGGCTTTTGAAGAGATTCCCGCCATCACCAACCCGAACGGATAATAATGATTATTAACTTAAACCCAAACCACTAAAGAGATTCAAAGAGCATCATATATTCATAAATTTAGCCGTTTCTGCTGAAAAACAACGTATTTAAGTAGTTAATTATTAAACTTTATGCTCTTTCCTTTAAGGAAGATGTATAATCAGTTTCAACCAGTTTTTTGTATGCAATTTTTACTTCCTGATTCATATAATCCTGTGCAACAGAAACATAACGATAAAATTCTTTACTGCCCGGTGCATGCCCCGATATTTTTCTTACAATTAATTCTGGTACGCCCATTATAAGCAGGGTTGTGATGGCGGTACGTCGCATTGTATGTGCAGTAAAATGCTGATGAAAACACCAACCTTTGCCATCCTGGCTTTTAAGCTCTGTTAATTTCCCCTGTTTGCTTATCAGTTTTGTTAACGGATAATTCCAACCGGCTTTTTCTATTAATTTTTTTATCTGAATATTAAGATTGGTTACTGATAGCCTTGGCAAAATATATTTACCAGCTTTTGCTTTGTATCGTTTAATGATTTCAATGGCATATTCAGGCAGTGGTATCTTTACTTCAGTACCGGTCTTTTGTGTAATTAGTTTCAGATAGCTTTCTTCACCCGAATACACGATGTTCTTTTTTTGCAGGGCCATCAGATCACTTACCCGTAAAGCAACAGTACATCCAAATACAAAAATATCTTTTGCACGTTTCAGGTATGGATTAAGGCTGTCATCAAATGCTTTATCCGAAATAAGGTATTGCAATCTTTCGGGCTGCAATACAACCGGTGCATATTGTTGCAGTGGTATCCTGAATGATTTATGGTAATTACCCACGATAAAACCTTTTTCTGTTTGCAGGTAAGTAAAAAATGATTTCAGGATTTTAAAATTGTTACTTACATAACTATCGTAATACCCTTTTTCTTTGTAAAGAAAGGCTGAATACTGTAAATAAAACCGGGCCCAATAGTTTCTTTCTTTTATGAGTGTTCTCATAGAGGCCCGGTGAAGTAATTGAATCCTTAAGCGGGTTCCTGTTTTGGTTTCAAATGCTAAAAGTAATTTTTGTGCATAGCGGTAATTCCGGATTGTACCTGGCGTAATTCTTTTACAGGATGCAGTTAAACGCCTGCCGGAAGCAGACGCTCTGATGAAGAGCCTGAAATAGTCAGATACGTAAATTTGAGGACTGGCTTTTTTCATGATGAGTTATTTATTTTTTGAATTGATGTTTAATTCAAATTAATAAACACGCCAATTAAACTAACATAAATAACAGCCTAGATTTACAGAAAGTCCTGTATTCGCTTTCTAAAATAAATAAATACAATATTTTAAAAGCAAATAAAAGGGGATAAATAAGGAATTTGGCCGTGTCTTTGTAAAACGGAAGGCCTTTGTGTTTACCTAAAATGCCTTTGTAAAACTGACAAAATCCTCAACCATTTGGTTAGATAAAAGGATGGGCTCCGATACGCTATGTTATTTCCGAAGACAAGCATTGTCTTTGGAAATAACATTTTTTATTTGTGAACTTATGGAAACGCTTTAGCAAAACTGTAAAAAGAGCAAAATGTATTTGGGTTTTTACACCGTTCATGTTGGATAAGTGCTTTTAGTAAGCTTGAATTAAAACTTCGGTAGGAATATTTAGACTGTCATGTATTTGCCTGATCATTTCAAGTGAAAGCTTTCGTTTGCGATTTAAAATTTCACTTGCTCTGCTTTTTAGTCCAATTACATTTGCTAAATCAGTTTGATTATAACCAAGTTGCTCCATCCTGAATTTGATAGCCTCTACGGGGTCAGGAAAGCCAATTGGAAATTTTTCATTTTCGTAATTGTCAATTAACATTCCCAATATTTCCAACTCGTCTCCATTTTCAGTTCCTTTTTTAGAATCAAAAATCACTTCAAGCCTGGCAAGTGCTTGTTCATAATCCTTTCTTGTTCTAATTGGTTTAATGTTCATTTTAAATTGTTTTAGCATTTATTTTATCATACTCGGCATGTGTGCCAATAAATCGAATCCAAATCATTTGATAGTCATAGTTAATTTTTACAATCAGCCTGTAGTGATTACCCTTTATATTAAAAACAACTCTATTGTCAACTAAGAAGCTTGCACTGGGATACTCGACTTTAATCTTATTAGGGCTTGTCCATTCTGCTTTTGAGGTTTCTTGATACCACGCTTTTAATTGTTGTTCACTGTCAGGATGACCTTCCCAAAAAACTCTTAAAATTTTCTTTGCAATAATTCTCAACTTTTAAGTTTTGTCAAAGATAAGGAAAGTTCCCGAAATGGGATAATTTATTACCCTGCAAAGTTCAGGGAGATTGCTTCTGCCAACAATTTACATGGGTGATTGACAAAATATAGTTGTAAAACTGATAAAATCCTCAACCATTTGGTTAGATAAAAGGATGGGCTCCGATACAAAGCCCAAGTCTTTTCCAGTAAAGGATTGGGGCTTTTTTTAGGCCCTCTTAAACGGGTTGTTTTAATACAAAGCGTTAACATTTTCGTTAACACTTTTAACCTAAAACGATGATTTCTTTACCTTTTTTGTGCCTGCCACTTCACTAATGTTATTTGCTTTTCTCGTTAAGTTTCCGATTTTTCAGACTTCTGATAAAATGTTAACAATCAATATAGTATAAGATAAAAAGTAATTTAGTCAATACGAATTCTAAATTTTAAGTAATTTAGTAAGCAAATTGACTTATTTAATATGTGTAAATCGTCAGCACAATCTGATATGTTGATCAATGTACCGCCTAATTGTTTAATAAATCAAAAAATGATACCTTTAATATTAAATTAAGTAAAGACATTTACTATCATAGAGTAAGATTTTACGGTTTTTAAGTTTTAATATTTCGTGCATATAATTACATGATAAGATGAATGTTGCTTTATTATTTAGCTGTATTACAGGGATGCTGCTTTCATTTATCTTACTTTTTTTCAACAAAGGATATAAAACTGCCAATCGTTTTTTGGCGGGTTTCTTTTTCTTTATTTCCTTATTTATATTGTCTCAATACAGTGGATTGTATGGAGATTCTGAAGTTCTGGCAGCCTTGTTCAGCAGTTCGCCTACGCCATTTGTTTTTTTAATTGGCCCATTTTCTTTTTTTTATGTGAGAAGTATATTTAGAGACAATACCCATTTGTCAAAAGCCGACTATTTGCATTTCCTTTTATTTGCGTTGGAGTTTATAGGTATGCTTCATTATTATTTAAGTTCATGGGAATACAAACTCTCTGTTGCAAGAATTTTACTGAGCAATGATTGGCATGTTACCCAGCTTAGTTTAAATCAAATTTTTGTAAGTCCTATCAATTCCTTTCTTAGGCCCTTTCATATTATTTTTTACCTGGTTCTGGGTTGGTCGATCATCATGAAATATTATGCCAAGTCTAAAAGACCTTTTATCCCTTTTTTACAATCCCAAATAGTAAAGCACTGGCTTTTTAGTTTTTTTTGGGTTTTTACCATTTTCTCTATTTGTTATTGTTTGCTCTCCGTAAATCTTTTTATGTACAACACCCGGCAAGAATTTCAGACAAATAGCGGATTATTATTATTGATAGGCTCTCTTTCCGTACTGCTCCTAAATATTTTCATCTTGCTTTTTCCGCAGATTTTATATGGTTTGCCTCGCATCAATCATATAAGCCCGGCAACTGTCCAGATGAGTAAGGTTGAAAATACCGAGACTGAAATTCCCAATCCCCATCATATGGCAACGGATTCCAATGTTGTTTCTGCTTTTGGGATAGAAGAAAAATTGAGTGAATTATATAGTAAAAGCCAACCCTGGACGGATAAAAATTTCTCCATCGCAACTTTAGCTATCATATTGGATGTTCCTGAGCATCATTTACGCTATTATTTCAACCACCAATTAGCGGTTTCTTTTTCTGAGCACCGCAATCAACTGCGGGTTAAACATGTTCAAGAACTTTTAAGAGAAGGGGAACTTAGTCATTTGAGTATTGAAGGCATCGGCGCTTTGGCCGGATTTTCTTCAAAGTCCACTTTTTTTTCTGTTTTCAAAAAAGAAACCGGTTATACTCCCAAGGATTATTTAGTCCATTTTCACCAAACCGATTAATGAAGTAAAGCACCTGCCTTAAAATCTTGTATTTGTTTGTTGGTTTTGAATAAACTTACTCCAGAATCTTAGAAACTGGAGTTGTCTGTATTTAAGTCATAGTAATAAGTAAATAGAGAAATTAGTTTTACAGTTATATAGTATCCAAACGATATAGCCACTAATTCCAAATATTATGAAACAACTATTATTTTTCAGACAGTCCTTATTACACAGTTTACTCCATAAGATTTCCCAATACTTAATAAGTTTTCAGCAAGTTGACTTACTTAAAGTCCAGAACTTGATGGTGCCGACTTAGGCCTATTCATATCAGCATGTAGTAGGGATTGTTTTAACTATAAATCCTACATCAATAATCCAAGTAAAAACCAATTTCTGTAAACTATCACCAAATGATAATTCAATATTTATGAAAAAAAAATCTACAAATCATAAAACATATAAATATATCTATTTAAGCCTTTAAATTATTATTATCCAAATACCATACACAATGAAAAATCTCAGATTAATAAAAAGCGTTTCTCCAAAGGGAGTCCAAACAGCAGCTGCTAGAATTTATCTTCTTTTGATAAAAAAGCTATTGATTTTAATCCTGTCATTAGGTATCCCGGGATTATTGACTGCCCAAATTTCAGTTACTGCAACCGCAGGCACAGCAGGCCCAACAAGTTATACCACTTTAAAGGCTTCATTCGATGCCATTAATGCGGGTACACACCAGGGGGTGATTGTGATTACGGTAGATGCAAATACAACCGAAGCAGCATCGGCGGTACTAAATGCCAGTGGCAGTGGCAGCGCCAGTTATACCTCTATTAATATTTATCCAACGGTTTCAGGTTGTATAATCGACGGCGGCAGTAATGCTGATTTAATTACCCTGAACGGTGCAGACAATGTCACGATAGACGGGCGTGTGAATCAAACAGGCTCCAAAGACCTGGTTATAACAAATTCGTACATTAATAATTACCAATACCTCTCAACAATCAAATTTATAGGAGATGCCCAAAATAATACAGTAAAATACTGTACGGTAAAAGGTTTGAATAATTATTATCAATCGACAGCTTCCGGTGTGATATTTTTTTCAACAGGTACTTCCTCAGGAAATACCGGAAATACCATTGACAATTGTGACATAACCGGAGATGCCGCCGGCATCCCAAAGACGTTGATTTTTTCTCAAGGATCCGCGGCAATGGAAAACACAGCTACCATCAGCAATAATAATTTATATAATTTCAGGGAAAGTGGAATTTGGACATCATCAAATAATAAATTATGGGTGATATCCGGAAACAGTTTTTATCAGACTGATATCGTAACATACACTGTAAGTTCTAATATGGTAATAAATTTAAATGGTGATGGTGATGGACATCAGTTGTACAACAATTACATAGGCGGCGACGGTCCGAATGCTACTGTAACTAACAGGAAATGGACTGTTAACAGTACAGGTGGAAACCCATTTGTGGGTATTTACATAAGGGTTGGCAAAACAACCGCCACGAAAGTATATGGGAATACGATTAAAAACCTTGACCTTACTATATCAGCAAGTCAGGCAGCCCCCTTTCAAGGAATCCAAATTTTTGCAGGGAATTTGAGGATTGGAACAGACGGTGCAAATTATATAGGTGATAACAGTACAACAGGAAGCATTACCGTAAATGCAAATTATGCAATAGTGGCTGCCTCCTTTGGGATAAACCATAATAACCTCGGCACCGGCTCAACAAACATCTTAGATATCAGCAATAATATAATTGGGTCAATAACATTGGCTAATTCTACAGTTACCGGTAATTCAGGTCACCGATTTATAGGAATATCCACCAATCATGGTACAAATACAATTTATAACAATACAATCGGAAGTGCCACTACCGCCAATAGCATTAATTTAAGCAACAATAACAGTTCAAGTCTTAATTCCGGCAATAGTCAGAATTTTGCAGGAATTTATTGTACTACAAGTTTCTTATCTACTTCTGTAAATTCCAATACCATTGCCAATATTACAAACGCATGGAACGTAGCTGGAAGTGGAACAATAACCAACTACGCTAACTGGGGCATATACTTTTCAACCACTAATACAAGCGCTACTTCATTAAGCATCAGCTCGAATCAGATATACAATATCAATTCTGCATTGGGATTACCAATCAATACGGTTAACACTTATGGGATATTCTTTTCTTGTGATAACGCAGCCCACGTTGCAACGATTGAAAATAATACGATCTATGGATTAACTAATACAAACGCTACTTTTACAGGACAGATTGTGGGTATTTCTTATGCCGGGGCGGTTAATGCTAGCACTGTAACACGCAATTTTATTCATAGCCTGAGCATAACCGGTGCCAGCAGTATAGGGGGGGCAGTATACGGTATCTATATTTCCAGAGGTTCAACCACTTACGCAAATAATATCATCAGGCTGGGGGGAAATACAAAAACAACATTGTACGGTTTTTATGAGACCTATGGTGGTGTGGGTGATAATAATAAGCTATATTTTAATACTGTTTATTTAGACGGCAACCTGGTTTCAGGTTCCACCAATAAATCATATGCGTTATATAATGCTTCAAATAGCACTACCCGTAATTTCAGGAATAATATATTCTTTAATGCACGTACAACTGCGGGAGGAAGCAACCTGCATTATGCTATGTATGTAACTTCCGGAGGGACAGGGACACTTACCTGCAATTATAACGATTATATAGCTTCAGGAACCGGTGGAAATTTGGGATACTATGGTGGAAATAAAGCAAGTTTGCCAATCGTCACAAGTCAGGATGCACAAAGTTTAAGTACTAATCCTGTCTTTGCAAGTTCAGTCGGCACAAATTGTACAGATTATTATATCAGTGCTTCATTAGCTGGAGTAAGTGGCACTGGTATTACAACAGATTATAT
>CANNJE010000120.1 GCA_947504605.1 Chitinophagaceae bacterium | reverse complement strand
CCATCTCAATTCCTATTGCAAAACAAGGAACAGCTTTTATTGTTATCAGACATAGAAACCATCTGGGAGTTTTAAGCAACGCCATTGCTTCTAATGCTACAGGTTCATTTACAAATGATTTTACGGCTTTAGCTAATTCTTACAAACCAACCGGGGCCTCTTCTGACCCAGTAGTTTTATTAGCAGGTGCTGGTAGTAAATATGGATTGTGGGCAGGTGATGCCAATAAAAGTGGGGTAGTTAATGCAACAGATATTACTGCTATTAAATCAGCAATTGCAGGCTCTGCTTCTGGTTACCTCTTTACCGATGTTAACTTAAGCAATAGCGTCAACGCTACAGATATAACCTTAACAAAATCTACTATTTCTTTATCAGGAACAGGAAGTGGCACTAATGGAAAATCTTCTACAACTAACACAAGCAAAAGTGTGAAAACAAATATCCCTGATACAATAGTAGAAGATTAAATTATTAATAGTAATAGTCAAAAGAAACTTGGATAAAAGAAAAAAAAGATTTATGAAAAGATTTATGAAAACATTTATTACAATAAAAGCATTTATTTTATTCGCAATAATGTCTTTTTGCGTTCAGCAAAAAGCCTCAGCCCAGTTATGCGAATGGCGTTTAACCAATGAAACATATAATATAACAGACCCTGATGCAGCAGGCCCTGCTACTGGTTCTGTAACATTTACATTACAAGTTAGAACTACTAGTGGCACCATTCCTGACGTAACAGCAATTTCTGTTGGCTTCAGTTATCAGTCATCTCTTGCTATGATACCTACAACACCCGGCTGTGCAATTGTTAGCACTCCAGCAAACGTTGCAGTTTCTTCAGCTTTCGCTGCAGGAGGTTACACTTACTCTGTAGTAAACCAATGTGGCTCATTTTCCCAAACTTCCGACGGGCAAACCTTTGACAAAAGAGCTGTTGGAACTATGGATGCTTCTGGTGTTGGGGTAGTATTAACAACTGCTTGGATGGATATGTTTACTGTTACTTTATGGACACTCGGAAGCAGTTATCCTCAAGGAGGATATACCGTAATTAATTCGGGAGCTGGCGGATCACCTGCAGGATTTGGAACCTATGCTATTTCTGACGTTGGAGCCAATGAATACGTTGCAAACTCACTTACTTATACAACTCCTCTTCCACTAGGAGGCACTTTACCTGTTCTCTTCTCTAAATTCGAAGCTAAATGTACCAACACAGGAACCCTTATTTCGTGGGCCACTGCACAGGAAGGAAATAGCAGCCGTTTTGAAATAGAAAGAAGCAGCAACGGTACTGTATGGACAAATATCGGAACAGTAGCAGCAGCGGGTAACAGCAGCAACAACCGCAACTACCAACAGGTAGATCTTAATGGCGGTATAGCGTTGTATCGCATCAAACAAATAGACAAAGACGGTCAGTTTATATATACCGGTGTAGAAAAAACAAACTGCCTGGTGAAAAATATTACCAGCCTTATTTATCCGGTGCCTGCTTATGATGTATTAAATGTGGTAATCAAATCGGATCGTTCTGTTAGAACCCAGTTGATGGTTTACGACATGCAGGGCAAACTGGTAAAAAATATAGATGCGCCTGTTATTGCAGGTAACAATACTTTCAAAATCAATTTAATTGGTCTTGCATCTGGCGACTATATGCTAAGAAGCAATGATGCAACTATTGAAATAAATAAAATATTTACAATAAAAAGATAATTAACAAAGAGTATTTTCTTTAAAAAAAGCCCGTCATTTATAATGACGGGCTTTTTTACTACCCTGTTTTAAAATTTGTTATCTGCTATATTTAATAAAGTATTTAAGAGAACCGAGTCAGGGTAAAATTATTTTACACTATTAAAAGTACTATGCACCCAAATAACTTCTCAATAATTTGCATCTAGATGTGGTCCTCAGTCTGGTGATGGCCTTATCCTTTATCTGGCGCACCCTTTCCCTTGTTAAACTAAAACGTTCCCCAATATCCTCCAGACTTAAAGGATGATCGATTCCAATTCCAAAGAAATACCGGATAACTTCTTTTTGTCTTTCGGTAAGTGTACTTAATGATCGCTCAATTTCTGTATTTAAGGAAGCTTTTACGGCAAGTGCATCATCAGTACCAACTGCATCAGGGTTAATCATTACATCCATCAGGGTGCCATCCTCCCCATCAGATAAGGGTTGATCCATACTTACATGCCTCGCAGATAAATTAAGGGTTGCTGCAACATCCTCCACATCAATATCTAATAAATAGGCCAGTTCCTCTGGGGTTGGCTCCCGCTCAAACTCTTGCTCTAGTTGCGAAAAAGCTTTGCTGATTTTATTGGTAAGTCCAACTTTGTTTAAGGGCAAACGAACAATTCTTGACTGCTCTGCCAATGCCTGAAGCACACTTTGACGAATCCACCATACAGCATAGGAAATAAATTTAAAACCCCTCGTTTCATCAAAACGTTGGGCAGCCTTAATTAATCCAAGGTTTCCTTCATTAATAAGGTCGGGTAAGGTTAACCCTTGGTTTTGATACTGCTTCGCAACAGATACTACAAAACGCAGATTAGCTTTGGTAAGTTTTTCAAGTGCTTTTGCATCTCCCTTTCTAATTAGAACAGCCAACTTCACTTCTTCTTCAGGAGTAATCAGTTCTACCTTGCCTATTTCCTGTAAATATTTATCCAGGCTTTGACTTTCCCTGTTAGTTATTGACTTTGTTATTTTCAGCTGGCGCATACTCATAAGCAAATGTTTTAAATGGTTAATTATTCGTTGATAATGGCCAATTCAATAAACAGGTTTTACATAGTTAGATGTAAATGTAATTTAATATAAAATAAATGATATTCCAAAATTTGTTTTAACGGTTTTATAGCTGGCTTGGCTGTAAAACTTATTATTCTGAAAATACTTTCAAAATAATACATCAAATATTTTGCTACGTTAATTATTTTCCTATAATTGCAGCCTAGTACCATTTAGTAAAAAAATATAATGAGTAAAAAGATTTTATACACGTTGGAATATCCTGTGAGGTGCTCTCCTGGTATTTTATTTGAATTTCTTAGCACCCCCGCCGGGCTGCAGGAGTGGTTTGCTGATAAAGTAGATGAACGTGACGACCTATTTACCTTTAGCTGGAACGGAACAGAAGAAAAAGCCGACCTTTTAGATAAAGAAGAAGCAAAATTTATCCGGTTTCATTGGACACATTCCGCAAAAGATGAATATTTTGAATTTTCAATCGAAAAATCAGAAGTTACCAACCAGACCATTCTTATTGTAAAAGATTTTGCAGAGAAAAAAGACATGAAAGATCAAAGCCAGTTATGGGAATATCAGGTAAAAGACCTGTTTCACCGTATTGGAAATTAATCACTCAATAATTGGATCATTTTTTTATAGGCAGCTACCAGCAAGCTGTCTATATCATTCCAATTAGCCAAGTCTATTTTTATTGCAATTTTCAGGAAATCCTTTTCCTGAAAAACATATGCCAAACCAGCATCCCCCAGTTGATTTAGCTCCCTATAATTAGATGCTTCAAAGTGATGCTGCCATTGATCTTCATTCACACATACAAAAAAATCGCTTCCCTCAGATTGAATTAGGCGACTACAAATCCGCTCCTCATACCAATCTTTATATTCACCCGAAAGATGCAGGGTAATACTAAAAAAATGGCCCCACCAAAACATGGTACGAAGGGCAAATATTTTCTCCTTACTAAAACTGGCAGGATAATCCAGCATTACATAAGGATATTCATTATAATTTTCACCTTTTGATATTCTTGGCAAACCATATTTAAAAGCTTCAGGAAATACACTGCTAATATCATAAAGACATGTATTGATTGTAGGTATCTGTTTATTAAAAAGCCGGTAAACTTTCCGGATGATTTCCTGTTTAGTTAAAATCCAGTTCGTATCCTTTACAATCTCTAGTTCCTGCTCAGAAAGCATTATTTTTGTTTCATCAGACATATTGAAAAGTTAAGCAAATAATTTTTCACAGAATAGCTATAAAAGGGATATGATAAAAAAATTAGACAAACTGATATTAAAAGCTTTTTTGGGCCCTTTTATTGCCACATTTTTCATCGCATTTTTTATGCTGATGATGCAAAGCCTTTGGAAGTATATTGATGATCTTGTTGGAAAAGGTCTGGACTTTATAACCATTGGGGAATTTTTGTGGTATGCGAGTGCATCCCTACTCACCTTGGCAATGCCAATTGCTATTCTCATTTCTTCGATTATGACCTTTGGAAACCTGGGAGAAAGTTTTGAACTCGTAGCCATTAAATCAGCAGGTATTTCTCTTTTGAGGTTTATGAGACCCTTGATGTGGTTTACCATTTTGTTATGTGGCATCTCCTTTATGTTTGCCAATTATGTCATCCCTTTTGCCAATCTTAAATTTAAAACACTCTATTCAGATATCTATTATAAAAAACCAGCCTTTGATTTAAAAGAAGGAATATTTTTTACCTACATACCTTCTTATGCAATAAAAGTAAGCAAAAAGGAACCTGATGGTAAAACCATACGCAATGTGCTGATTTATGATCAAAGCAACCCCTTGCAGGACAATAGTATTATTGCACAGAGTGGTGTCATGAAATCATCCGACGATAAAAAATTTCTTGAATTTAATTTAGAAAAGGGATTCCGATATCAGGAACGTGGCAATACTAATGACAGCAGCACAGAATACATTAGACTGGAATTTAAAGAATTTAAAAAACTGTTTGACCTGAGTGTTCTGGAGAAACAGACAACCAATGACAGTATTTTTAAAAACAGTCACCAGATGTTAAGCGCAAGGCAATTGTCAAAAAATATTGACTCATTGAAATTTCTCGACGACAGCCTCAACAAACAAATGTATTCCTCCATTAATGTATCCATGCATTTTACTTCCATGAAAGACAGCATTTGGAAAAATATAGGGAAAATACCTGCTCTTAAAAACAGAAAAAAACTCTTTCCCGATTCAGCTAAAAATATCATTTTCGACAGAACGGTCGCTATAGCAAATGATCTTAAAAATACCATACAGTTTACACAATATGAAACAGAAGGCAGATTAAAAAACATACGATTACATAAAATAGAATGGCATCGTAAATACTCATTTTCTGTGGCATGTCTGGTATTGTTTTTTATTGGCGCTCCACTAGGATCAATTATCAGAAAAGGAGGAATGGGGATGCCCCTTGTTGTAGCAATCATCTTTTTTCTACTCTTTCACCTACTGGGTATGTTTGGAGAAAAATTTGTAAGAGAAAATCTAACAACCCCATTTATTGGCATGTGGCTTTCCGTAATAGTATTAACACCTGTAGGCATTTTTCTTACTTACAAAGCCATGCATGATTCTCAGCTTTTTAATAAAGAATATTATTACAGAACCTTCAAAAAAATACAGACACTTATTTACAACATCAGAAAAAAGAATCCTTCCAACAATAATATTTAACACATGAAAAAGATATCGGACAACAGCAGAAGAAAATTCATCATCAACAGTACCCTTGGTACCGCTTCTCTTACCCTTGGGTTTTCAGGAGTCAGTGCTTTATTTGAAGGATGCAGTACACCCACCCACCTAATGGGGGGCTCCTTTGTAACAGGATTTGACCAACAACCCCTGCCTTACGATTATACAGCATTGGAAGATGTTATTGACGCAAAAACAATGGAGATTCATTATAGCAAACACGCAGCTGCTTATAGCAAAGCTTTGAAAGAAGCAGTGTCAGCCGAAGGAATACAATCAGAGACAGCTGTTGAAAATATATTGGCTAAAATTTCTAAATACTCTGCCAAAATGCGAAACAATGCAGGTGGCCATTACAACCATGAATTATTTTGGAAATCCATGCGACCAAAGTCTGTAGCGAATAAACCTTCCGGAAAATTATTGGAAGCTATAGAAAAACAATTCAGCAGCTTCGAAGTTTTTAAAACACAGATGACAGATGCCGGAACTAAAAGATTTGGAAGCGGATGGGCTTGGTTATACATCGACAATGAGAAGAATTTAAAAATTGGCAGTACGCCCAACCAGGACAATCCTTTAATGGACCTTAGCGAAATTAAAGGTTTTCCGTTACTGGGCCTTGATGTATGGGAACATGCCTATTACCTAAAATACCAAAACAAAAGAGCCGATTATATCAACAATTGGTGGAACCTTGTAAATTGGGATTATATTCAAAAAAGATATGAATCGATTTCATAAAAAATCCACACTGTATTTTCTGCTTTTAGCCACTGTTATTATGGCTATTGTTATGTCTATTAGTGGAGCTCCGCTCAAAACAAGGGAAACCCCTTCAGGGATTATAAATCTCGAATTTGCCAATACCCAACAAAAGGTAATCAGTATATTATCCGCATGGGAAAATGCGTCTACTGCTGATGTTGATGTAATTGCTGCTGCTAAAAAAAATACCTACTTCGATTTTTTATTCCTGCTTTATTATGCCTTCTTTTTGTACAGCTGCTGCAAGCAGCTCGCCCTTTCCCTGGCTTCAAAAAAGAATTTTTCAAAATGGCTCAATTATTTTGCAAACTTGGCGCTGCTGGCAGGAGTATTAGATTTTTTAGAAAATATAGGAATGCTTATAAGCCTTGCAGAAATAGGATCAGATACAATCGCTTTTACAACAACTGCTATTTCCATCAGCAAATGGATACTGGTAGTAACTGTATTACTAGCCATCATTACAGGACTAGCAACAAGGATTTTAATGCAAAAGAAGAATAGCTAAAATAGACTCAGCCTTTGTATGCTAACATTCAGAAAAGAAATTGAATGAAACCACACAAAGGCTGATAAATTGGCAAGCAATCGTTGTGCAAATTTAATGGAGGTTCGATTGATTTTTAAAAAAGAATCACACAATTTTTTCACAAAATACAAGATCATTTTTATTAGAGGCTACTTCAAAAAAAGATATATATTCGTAGCCCTCTTTACAATATCAACTCCTTAAATAAATCATATGATACAGGTTTGGAAAGATTACCAGGAAAAAAATAAAGACCGCTTTTTAAACGAATTGCTGGAACTGCTGCGTATACCCAGCGTTAGTGCCAAAAGCGAAAACAAAGAAGATATGAAACGCTGCGCAGAAGCAGTAAAACAACGGTTGCTGGAGGCTGGTGCCGACAAGGTAGATATCTATCCTACAGATGGCCACCCCATCGTTTATGGCGAAAAAATAATAGACCCTTCAAAGCCTACTGTATTGGTGTATGGTCATTATGACGTTCAACCTGCCGAACCATTGGAGCTTTGGAAAAGCGGTCCCTTTGATCCAACGATCATTGACGGAAAAATATTTGCTCGGGGAAGTTGCGATGATAAGGGCCAAATGTATATGCATATTAAAGCCCTTGAAATTTTAACACAAACCAATACCCTCGAAAACAATATTAAATTTTGTATTGAGGGCGAAGAGGAAGTGGGATCTCCTAATCTTGGAAAATTTGTTTCAGCCAACAAAGAATTATTAAAAGCCGATTGCGTTTTAATAAGCGATAGTGCCATGATAAGCCTTGATACACCAAGTATTGATATTGGTGTAAGAGGATTAAGTTATATAGAAGTGGAAGTTACAGGCCCCAACAGAGATTTGCATAGTGGTGTTTATGGCGGTGCAGTTGCCAACCCCATTACTATTCTTGCAAAAATGATTGCATCCCTGCATGATGAAAACAACCATATAACAATCCCGGGTTTTTATGATGATGTGGCTGTTGCTACTGCGGAAGAAAGAGAACTGATGGCAAGAGCCCCATTTGATGAAACTGAATTTAAAACAGATCTAGGCATTAAACAGCTTTGGGGTGAAGAAGGTTTTACAACCAACGAAAGAACCGGCATAAGGCCCACAATCGAATTAAATGGTATCTGGGGCGGATATATTGGAGAAGGCGCCAAAACAGTATTGCCTTCCAAAGCATTTGCCAAAATATCTGCAAGGCTTGTTCCCAATCAAACCTCGGCAAAAATTACAGAAATACTCATTAACCACCTGCAAAAAATTGCGCCGGCAAATGTAACAGTCAATGCTAAACTGCACCACGGCGGAGAACCTTATATGACTCCAATTGACAGTACTGCTTATAAAGCTGCAGCAAAAGCAATGGAAGCTACTTTTGGGAAAACGCCGATTCCTGTACGTGGAGGAGGAAGTATTCCTATCTGTTCTTTGTTTGAAAAAGAACTGGGCATCAAAATCGTTTTTATGGGCTTTGGATTAGACAGCGATAACCTACATAGCCCCAACGAAAAATTTGATATCGCAAATTTTTATAAAGGAATTGAAACAATCCCTTATTTCCATAAGTTCTTTACAGAAATGAAGTAAGTAGTTTTTTAATTGAAAAATGCCCTTTTGAGGGCATTTTTCAATTAATTATCAATAAGTTTTAAAATCATTTTCATATCTACTTAAATATCTTTATTTTTGCCGCCCGTTTGTCGGGGTAGCTCAGCTGGTTAGAGCATCGGATTCATATCCGCCACGGCGGACGGCAGTTCAAAAAGTGATTGAAAAAATATTTTGTATAATATGTCGGGGTAGCTCAGCTGGTTAGAGCATCGGATTCATAACCCGAAGGTCGGCAGTTCAAGTCTGCTCCCCGATACTAAAGAGGATTTTTCAATTTTATATTGACAATCCTCTTTTTTTATTTTTTCACAACTAGTTGAAATGCAATTAACTAGTTCGATAAATTTATTTTTTTTTCGGGTTAGATATTCGTTGTTTT
>CANNJE010000119.1 GCA_947504605.1 Chitinophagaceae bacterium | reverse complement strand
CTCACTCAGCTTTTTTACTTTTTTTATTTTATCATCTGTTATCCAACGATCCTTTAGCCAGTCAAATCCTTCGAGTGCAAAACGGCTTCCTTTCGGAATACCATCATTGTATTTTCCACTGAGCAATCCCGAAGCAAGGGGACTCCAGATAGTAGTTCCCAAACCTACATTTCTAAATACATCCAGCAATTCCTTGTCCAATTTTTCCCTTTCAAACATATTGTATTGCGGCTGTTCCATTGTTGGACCTATAAGGCGATAATGTTGTGCTACGCGGTGTGCCTCCATGATTTCAACACCACTCCATTCACTGGTTCCCCAATAAAGAATTTTTCCTTGTTGAATAAGATGATTCATTGCCCATACCGTTTCCTCTATCGGAGTATTTTTATCCGGACGGTGACAAAAAAATAAATCAAGGTAATCTACCTGTAATCTTTGAAGGGCTTCGTTGCAGGCTTCTATTAAATGCTTGCGGCTGCAGCCTGTTTGATTGGGTTTATTGTCTTTACCACGCCAGCCCCAAAATGCCTTAGAAGAAACAATATAGGAACTACGATCCCATTTTTTCTTTTTTAAAACACGCCCCATCATTTTTTCGCTTTCTCCTAATGCGTACACTTCAGCATTGTCAAAGAAATTAATGCCGTTATCATAAGCGATTCCCATTAGTTCTTCCGCTACTTTATCATTTATCTGTTTACTAAAACTTACCCAGCTGCCAAAGGACAAAGCGCTTACCTGAAGGCCGGATCTTCCTAATTTTCGGTATTCCATTATCTAATTTTTGAGCTACAAGTTACAAAACAATACCAAAAATGTATTGTTGAAATACGGAACAATTACATGGGAAATTGTGAAGAAGGAATCTTAATCATTCCTGTTGTTTTTTTAATATGCCTTTGTTTAAAATCCTGGCTGGCTTCCATACCTACCCCATCAATAATATGAGTAAGGGTGCGAATTCGAACAGGTTTGTCTGTATAAAACTCAAACCCTGTGCGGCTTCTGTCCCAATACAATTCATCACAAAAAAGCGTTTCTCCTTTTAGATTTACCACTTTTACACTATCTTTTAAAAAAATAATATTTTCATTTTCCTTGTAACGAGCATAAAGTGCGGTCATTTTGCTGTCTGCTATACCAGAATCGTTGTAAAAATCAACAGCCAGTGTTTTAGGAAACTCAATATAAGTGATGGTATCTTGCACTCTTAACATCAGTGGAG
This sequence comes from Chitinophagaceae bacterium, assembly GCA_947504605.1. Lineage (GTDB taxonomy): Bacteria > Bacteroidota > Bacteroidia > Chitinophagales > Chitinophagaceae > Ferruginibacter. The sequence continues at coordinate 7,707 of CANNJE010000119.1, read as the reverse complement.
AGGTGAGAATAGCTTTTGTCTTGCCTCCCGTCGTAAATGTGAGTTTAATTACCTTAGCCTCTTCTACTCCGAGTTTTTTTGTAAATAGGTTTTTTACAACCGCCTCATCATTTTCACATGACAACAAAAAAAGGCAGCCAAGTAAAAAGGCTGCCGAGATAATTTTATATGGTGTAAATAAATTCAAGTATTTAGTACTAAATATTAAAACAAACAGCTGCAACATACAGCTGCCCTTTATTTATTCTTCCGTATTTTAGTCGTACTTAGGTTTTGCAAACCAACGTGCATTCATAGAAATTCCGATACTGAAACGAACCACATTTTCTCTTAAACTTTGGCTTTGTTTTGTTCCTCTTGCACCAATTTCCATACCTGCGTTTAAAACAACCACTTCTCTAAAATAAGACATTCTTTGCAAAGATGTAAGCGGCAATCCTGCACCAAAAGTAACGCCATAATTCGGACGGTTTTTATTGTCAATTTTCACATAATCATTGCCATAATATAAACCAGCCCTGTATTTCACAAAGTTCCAGTATTTAGTAGCAGGTGTATTATCACTTGCAGGATAATACTGAGCCCCTGCTCTGAATGTCATGCTATTCTGCAACGCGTCTTTTTGATCGTAATATCTATAGGTGTCCCAATTTGTTAACTCTACATCAGCACCAAACAATAAATGTTTGTCGGCATAAGTAAATCCAATCCCATAAGTAGCAGGAAGTTTAACCTTGCCTTTTACATCTTTAGAATAGCTTACGGTATCAATATTTACAAATCCACCATTCCCATCATAACTGATGGTTTGGTTAATATTTTCACGCTTGGCATTTAAGTTTTGTTGAAGGTTGGCATAAGCACCTATACGCAACAAACCTTTGTTTTTTGTAGTGATGTCGTATTGCATACCGAGGTCTAAAAATGCACCTCCAAATCTTGTTTTTGTTGCAGTATTAGACTTATAATAAATAACAGAATCGTTTATAAAACTCAATTGTGTGCTATAGTCTTTAGATCCAAAAGTATAACCTGTACTCGCACCGAAGCTGAAATTTTTGATTTTAATACCAGTGCTCACATTAGCCTGTGTAATACCACCACTACCTTCATACAAAGTATTTAAACTATCTATTCCGCTTAATCTTTTGAAAGTTTCTATTTTGTATCCAATACGGGAAATAGGTCTTAACCCAAAACTCACTCCCCAAAAATTTCCTTTTTTCTGCATTTTTTCAGTTGCAATAGGAAAGCCCAATTGCACATATGAAATAAGGGTATTTACAGATTTGAATTTGTCGGGAGAAGAATTGCTCTTTAAATTTCTGATATCAATGTCGCCTCCGATATCAAAAACGGTGGTCCTTGCATTACCCAATGAAGCGGGATTTATAAAGTTCAGGCTCTGAAAATCAGAATAACCTGCAGAAATACCTCCCATTCCACGGTTAACAATATTCTGATTGGGAACAATATCGCCCACGCCATACCTGGAGTAAGGAGAATTTTCCTGTGCGCTTGCTACAGAAGTAATTAGTACGGCAGAAAAAATCGCAAATATTCTCTTAAGCCTGGCAGTTGTTGATTTCACTAAGTGCATACAAACCTTTAAATAAAAAATGTTGGTCGGCAAATATCTTGTATTTAAGTTGACTAGCAAAATAGGTAGAATTGCCACCGGTTAAAACCACGTTAAAGTTGCCGAATTTTTCGCCATATTTTTGTATGAAACCCTCTATTTCATTGATAATTCCAACAATTACCCCACTTTGTAAATTGGTTTTAGTATCATAGCCAATAAGGGGGAAATTCCAGTCAGCGGTCACAATTGGCAGTTTTGCAGTGTAATCGTGCATCGATTTAAAGCGCATGTCCATACCGGGTGTAATGGCTCCTCCCAAAAACTGATGGTATTGATTGATAAAATTATAGGTAATGCAACTTCCTAGTCCAATTACCAGACTATTTTTACCCGGATAAAAATGAACTGCTGCCGACATTAAAGCCAATCTATCGGCTCCGATGGTTTCAGGTTTACCAACCGGCGTGGTAAAATTAATCTCTGTAAACTGGGAAATTTTATGGAAATGGGAATTTTGGGCCAATAAATTCTCTATTGATTCATTATGGTTCACAACAGAAGAAAGGATTGTTCTTTCAGGTTTAAATTGATCCAATAAACCCTGTATGGTTTTTTCATTATCATCCTCAAGAAATAATTCTTCTGTCAGAAGCTCATTTACAAAAACGGCCGCTTTAAGTCGGGTATTTCCAAAATCAAAACAAAGTGTGGTCATAAGAAATATTGGTTTAAGTAAATTTGAACCCTTGCAGGTTTTTAAAATGCCCGTTCATTTTTATTTTGCCTTTAAGCATATCCATATGCTCCATAATAGGAATCACTTTTGCAAGATGCCTTTTTAAAAACTCCTGCCTCTGCATTTCCTGCGAAAGCTCCAGCAGCCTGTATTCTTCCTCTATTGAAAGCCCTGCATGGTGTGCCACATCAAAACAATTCAATTCATTATCCGGTTTTGAAAACACTTTACTCACATTAAGGTGACTGTGCAAATTTCGAATTCCAGCTAAAATAGCTTTCATCTTAGCTGCACTTCCTTTTGTTATATTTTCAGGATAAGTTACTATAGCCCCGCTGTATAATTTTTCTGGAAGCTCTTTAATCAATTCTAGTATTTTAAAAACATCCAGCCCTTCTGTTTTTATATCCATCTTTCCATCTTCATAGGTTTTCGTTACCTCTTTTATTTGAACCAATGTTCCCATCTCTGTCACAGTATCATTAATTACAGCCGGTATCCCAAATGGCCGCTGGGATTCGAAACACTCTTTAATCAATTGCTTATACCTCGGCTCAAAAATATGCAGGTTTAGCTGCTCTCCCGGATAAACTACAATACCCAAAGGGAATATAGGAATGAAGTTGGTCATTTTATTAATTTTATACCCTGCGTAAAATAATTGCAGCCTGTTTTTTATCCAACCATTTTTTTTGTTTTAAGTCCCCAGAATAATTTTAGTGCCAATAGCAATTTTCCAAAAAAACCTTTTTTGGGCAGAGCGTATAACGTTTTTCTCTTTCTAAAGGCAGTTACAAATAACCAAACACTAAACCACTGATTGGGACGCTTTTCGTAATGCTCCTTCCAACTTTTAAAAAAATCCTGTCTGCTATTTTCTATCAAAGCACATTGAGAATACCACTCAAGTTCCTCTACATACTTGGTAAATTCTTTCTGATGCCGGAAAGTTTTTTTCCTTTTTAAAATATCAGTTTTACTAGTTTGGTGCTGACGGTAATGAACCAGAACTTCAGGCAAATAAACCACCCCATCGCTGCATGCCGCAATAAATGCAAGCCACCAATCGTGGTACCTTGCTTCAGGAAAAGGCAGTGCGACTGGCAGTAATCTGCGATGAAACAAAGCAGCATGTCCCGAAATACAATTGTGCATTAAAAATACTTCCGGATTGTACCCGGTATAGCAGTTCATCTTATCTGCAATTGTTTTGTTTAATGATTGACCTTCCTCATTTACAAAAAGTGAATTATGATAGATGAGTGAATGGCTACCTATTCCTTTAATTAATTTTTCTATTTTATCCGGCATCCAGTAGTCGTCCTGATCGCAAAGTGCTATATAGGTTCCAGAACAATGCTCTAAAGCATTTTCAAAATTTTTTTTTATGCCGTTTCCTTTTTCATTTTTAAATAAATGAATATTTGAATAGGTGTTTTGAAATAATTTAATAATATCGATTGTGCTGTCAGTGGAGCCATCATCAGAAATAATGATCTCGATATTTTTATAATGCTGATCTAAGATACTTTGCAATTGTTGTTGCAAAAACCGTTCACCATTATAAGTAGTCATTGCTACAGAAACCAGTGGTTCTATTTCGGTCTGATTCACTTTTACTAGTTAATTAGATAATATTAAAATCGCTCAATGGGCTTTCCTTTTATTGAATCGAGGATTACCGCCACTACTTCTTCTACAGACAACAATTTATTTTCATTACGTGCCAAAAGCTCTAAATTTTTTTTTGCGAGTTTTATTTTGTCGCTACCAGCCAAGAACATTTTTAAAGATTTCAGATAATAAAATCGAAGCGTAAATATTCGGATGAGTGTTTCTGGAATCATTTGCAAATACCATAATGCCAAACGATTTTTTGACAGGTGAATGGCATGAAGAAACATTTTGTTCCGGTAATAAATAGTATTGATGGCTGCTTTGCTGTTTTTGGTCTTAATAGAAACCGAGGTTTGGTGCCTGCAAATAGCAAAGTGGTCATAATAAGATTTCCACCCCAGGCGCCAGGCCCGCAAGCTTAGCTCAAAATCTTCTACATAAAATGGTGCAAATAGTTCGTTGAACCCACCCAGGGTAATTAGTTTTTGTCGATCTATCAATGCGTTGGCTCCTGATAAATATATGGAATACAGCCAATCATTTTCAGTTGGATTAACTGCATAATAGTTACCGGAGGTTTTGATTTTCACCCCATGAAAGGATGGGTATTTTGCTGCGTCCTGTATATTTTCATCTTCCCACCCTACAATACGTCCCATTACACCAAATGTATCCTCCTTTTCAAAATACCGCAAAAGTGTTTTGAAATAATCAGGTTCCAGTTTTACATCACTGTTTAATAATAAAACCAAATCAAATTTTGCTGCAAATATCCCATTGTTGATTGTTGGCGAAAACCCTCTGTTAACCACGCTCTTTAAAACTAGGATTTCTGGAAAATGTTGTTCTATATATAAAATAGAATCATCTTTAGAACAATCATCAGAGATGATTATCTCGTATGGTTGACCAGCTTTATTTAAAGCAATATACAAGCAAGGCAATATTTGCGGAAGCAATTGCCTGCCATTATAATTGGGGATTACTACAGAAATTCCTTTTAAGCGCAATATGTATTTTTTAAAAAATTTACTTGCCCAACCCAAGAGACCTATAGTTCCCTGTAGGCAAAAACATTAATAGCCATATCCATATTTTCGCAGATATTATTTTTGTCCACCATTGGACGTTTCCTGCTAAAAGACTGACGCAAATGATACCTAAACCCATTTTTTTTAAACATTGAAAGAAGTTCTTCCAAATGCTGTTCCTTTTTTTCGAAACTATGGTATTCTACAAAAATATTTTCAACGTTCTTAAAATATGGTTCGCAATCTTTTAAAACGGTATATTCTGCTCCCTCTATATCCAACTTCAACATTGCTACCGGAGTTTGCAGAAAATCGGCAAGACGAACAGTTTGTACGATAGCGGGCTTTTGCCTTTTAAAGGTATTTTCTACACTGCCGCCCATACCATGATCTGTAAAAAATTCCAACGTTGTTTCGCTATCCCAAACAGCTTTTTTATTCAATTCAACATTCGAAAACTGATAGGACTCTTTATTTTTTTGTAATACATCAAATATTTCTTCCTCGGGTTCGAAAGCAATAATTTTTGCTGTTGGATATTCTTTTGCGAAAAACAAAACACTCACACCCATATTGGCACCGCAATCTATAATAACAGGCTGTTCCTGTTTTGTATTAAATCTATAAATTTCATCATCAATAATTTCCTGATATGAATCATAGAAACACTGGGCATCATGATAGTAAAAATCATGACCCTCAAATTGAATAGAACCACGAACCCAACGGGGCTGTGTTTTTAACTCCTCTAGTTGTTCCTCCGAAAATTTTTTTGGAGCTTTATGTTTGTTCTTAAATCTTGTAAAATATCCCATACTGTAAAATTAAATTTAAAGTTAGATATTTATAAAACTAAATAATACGATAGATACGGGTGAACAAAATAAATATTTACATTCTTAATAGTCATAAGAGGTAATATCATTTTTTTTAAACTATTTTAGCTCTATGTGGCAGGAACTGACGAACCAAATGATTAAGGGCGATTTTAAATCGCTGGCTAGGTGCATTTCGCTGGTAGAAAATGAAGTGCCGGGTTATGAAGCATTTTTACAAACACTGCAGATGGCCAATACAACAATCATTGGTATAACCGGGCCTCCGGGTGCAGGCAAAAGCACTTTAACCGATGCCTTGATTGAATCCTATGTAAAAGATCATAAAAAAATAGGCGTTATTTGTGTAGACCCCTCTTCGCCATTTAATCTGGGAGCATTGCTGGGAGACAGAATCCGCATGAGCGACTGGTACAATCACCCTTCTGTTTTTATCCGTTCGCTGGCAACCCGTGGCTCTATGGGGGGCCTTCATCCTAAAATTATAGAAGTTACTGATACAATGAAAGCTGCCGGTTTTGATTATATCATTGTTGAGACTGTTGGAGTTGGGCAAAGCGAAATTGAAATTGCAGGTCTTGCAGATACTACCATCGTAGTGCTGGTTCCCGAAGCTGGAGATGAAGTACAAACCATGAAATCGGGTTTAATGGAAATAGCTGATATTTTTGTTGTGAACAAAGCAGACAGGCCCGGCGCAGATACTTTTGTAAGAAACCTGCAACAGATGTTGGCTCCTGCATTCCATAACAAAGAGCAAGAAATCCCTGTAATCAAAACCATCGCATTTCAAAAAGAAGGCATTGAAGCGTTAAAGGAAAAAATAGAAAATCACAACAGTACTCAAAACAGCCAGCGCAAAAATTGGTTACAGGCCGAGAAAGCTTATCATCTTATTAAAAATATAAGGATGAAAGATATAAACAAAGACGAGCTAATAAAGGAAATAGAAGAGGCAGGAAATAATTTTAATCTTTACCGTTTTATAGAAAAATACAAATAATCTGCTGGCTTTTATTCTTCTACAGGCTGGTTTTTCCACCAGCGATATGCGATGAAACCAACAATAACAAATGGCATTCCCATCAGGTACAAAATACCCTGATTCATACCTAAAGCCGGTTTTTCACCAAGCTGCGAAGCTGTTTTTGTGCACATGGAACATTGCGCATCAACATCAATTTGTATCAAGATCAATACAAGCAAAATAGAAAATATGGTAAGGCATTTTTTCATACTGCAAAAGTAACATTTCAATATCCAAATGGTTTATTAATTATGTAAAAAATGGTAAAAAAAATCCGCCCGAAACTGGGCGGATCTATATTATTATTTTTAATTATTAATTTGCTTCCTGACCCATAGACTTACTTACACGCTTGCGATCATCTTCATTAAGGATCACTTTACGTAAGCGAATGCTTTTAGGCGTCACTTCAATACACTCATCCTGTTGAATATATTCCATACATTCTTCAAGACTCATTAAGATTTTTGGAGCTGCTTTAGAAGCGTCATCCGATCCGCTTGCACGGTGGTTGGTCAATTTTTTAGGTTCTGTTGCATTTACAACTAAATCTCCTGGCTTAATATGCTCGGCAATAATTTGCCCTGTATAAACTTCCTGACCCGGATCTACGAAGAAACGTCCTCTATCCTGTAATTTATCAATTGAATAACCGGTTGTTTTTTCAGTAGACTTGCTAATAAGAACACCATTACTACGTCCAGGAATTGGACCCTTCCATGGCTTATATTCTGTAAAACGATGAGCCATTACAGCTTCACCTGCAGTACTCGTAAGCATATTGCTTCTTAAACCAATCAAACCTCTTGAAGGAATGTCAAATTCAAGATGCTGCATTTCGCCCTTGGTTTCCATCACCAGCATTTCGCCCTTTTTCT
>CANNJE010000118.1 GCA_947504605.1 Chitinophagaceae bacterium | reverse complement strand
ATCGCCCCAATTCTAAAGCAGGGAACAATTACTTCAACAAAAAAGAAATAGATTTGTTCAGAAAAATAATAAATAGCCTAAAAGGATAAGGTTTATTTCTAATATCCTTCCCTTAATCCGAATTTTCTTTCGGGAGCATTGTTTTCAATTTCATGAAAATGGGTAGGAGTGAGCATGGTAAATTCTTTGTAATCCCTAACAAGGTGCTGGTAATCGTAATAATCACTCTCCAGCGCAATCCTTAGCCAATCAAGTGCGGGGTTGGTATTTTTAAGTCGGAAAGCTTTGTCAAACCTGATAATACGGGCGTATAATTTTGGATTTACTCCAGTTCTTTCTTTGAATTTTCTTTCAAGCTGTCTAGCGCTTAAACAAGCTTGTCTGGCAAGTTTGTCCAAACTTATGTTGCCATTATTTTTCAACAAAAGATTACAGGCCTCATCCAGTAATAATCGGGGTTTCTGTTGTTTTTTGATAAGGGTTCGCAGAAATTTATTGATAATTTCTATCATGGCTGCATACCCATTGGCATGAAATAATTGTTCGTTGACCTCTCTTAAAACGGAAGAAAAAACGGCTTCTGCATCCAGGTATTCATTGCTGATTTTTTCTGCAGGAATGCCGGTAAGTCTGAACAAAGCGCCCGGATAAAAAATGACCTGAAAGGCTAAAAAATTACTTCCAATATACCTGTTGGTAACTTCCGTAAACTGACCATACAAAACCACCGGAAGATGGCTAATTGTTTTACCCGAATTTTTATATTCAATGGTTTCTGTATCGAAGGGATAAAATACCAGACAATGCTCCGGCCTGGGAGGATAGGCTTTAAAGGGAACCGGTTGGTCCGCTTTAAAATGCAGGTGTACGATTCTGTACAATTGTACAAATTCCCGCAGATCTTCAGCCGGCATATAGTCTTTTAGCAACAAAGGGGTTGGTATTTTTGAAACAGTAAATTACACAAAAATTATAATACGAGCGGCGGTCCTACCACTTTCATGTCGTGTTGGGCATGAATTCGGTCCATCTCCTCAGCTGTGGGCCTTTCTTTTAAGGAATTCATAAGAGAGAAGAATTCTTCCATTTTGCCGGCCGGTTGAAGAAAATAAATCATCTTTCCCCGTTCAGATAACTGAATCCAGGTATGTGCAATATTGCGGGGCAGAAAAATGGTTTGGCCTGCTTTCAGCACTTTTATTTCTCCCCCAACTACAAAACGGTATTCGCCCTCCAGTATGGTAAAGATTTCGTCCTGGTTAAAATGTATATGCAGCATCGGGCCTGTTTTGCCCAGCCCGGTATATTCGAAAACAGACAATTGCCCATCGGTATCCTTGGAGGATATCTTCAAATCATTGGGATGAACGCCCAGGAACTTAACTACTTCCCCAAAACGAGACTTACCGGCATCCACAACAAAAGGTTCTTTGCCGGCATTGCCCTGGTTTGAAAAAAAAGTATTTTTTGAAAAAGCCATTGCTGGAACAGCCAGCAGCGATGATAATAGAAATTGTTTGCGTTTCATATAGTTTGTTTTATGAAACGTAAAGATGTAGGAATGTTTAAAATGCTAACTGGTAAAAAAACGACATTTTACAGCAATGCTGAAATGGGGTAGGGACGATTGTTTCCCTGCCTCAAAAAAGTAAATGACGAATCATCTACTTTTTTGGGATGGTAAATTTAAATGTTGAGCCTTCTCCTGGAGTAGATTCAACCCATATTTTTCCTTTATAGCGGTCTATGATTTTTTTAGTGATAGACAAACCAATACCATTGCCACTGTATTCTTTTTTGTTGTGAAGGCGTTGGAAAATAACAAATATTTTGTCTGCATACTGCTGGTCTATTCCAATACCATTGTCTTTAACGCTGAACAACCAATCTTTTTTAGTTGCTTCTACCCCTACATGAATGTTCATTTGTTCGGGGTTTCTGTATTTTACAGCATTGCCAATGAGGTTTTGCATCACTTGCATCATAGAACTGTTATCGGCTTTGATAATGGGTAGTGGATCAATCGTAATTTGGTTGCCTTCTTTTGCAAATTCATCTGCATGTAAAAGCAAAATATCTTTTACAATCTCATTCATATCTACATCTTCTGTTTTTATACTGCTTGTGCCTGATCTTGAAAACAACAATAGATCTTTGATTAATCCTTTCATCCTGTCGGCCCCATCCACTGCAAAGTGAATGTATTTTTTTCCGGTTTCGTCTACTACATCATTGTACCTTTCTTTAAAGAGCTGTAAAAAATTACTTACCATTCGCAGGGGTTCCTGCAAGTCGTGCGAAGCTACATAGGCAAAGCGCTCCAGCTCTATATTGCTATCTTTTAATTCTTCTGTTTTTTCTATTAATTCGTGGTTAAGGGTTAACAATTTTTTTTCGGCTTGTTTTCTCTGGTTGATGGATTTGAAAATTATAGTACATCCCCCATCAAATGGATAAAAATGTTGTTCAAACCAATTGTCTAGAACTGCTACATATATATCTATATGTACAGGGCTCTTGGTATCAATTGATTCTTTCAAAGCCTTGGAAAAATCATTATCTAATAAAAATGGGAACAGATCATAAACATATTTACCATTAAGTTCTGTAAGACCTAGTTCAGTTTCAAGAAAATCAAGCATCGGTTTATTACAGAATTGTATGTTCAAATCATTGTCTAAAACATAAAAATTGTCTTTTATACTTTCCAGTATTCTTTCCCGATCCTGTTGTAAATTTTCGTTTTCTGTAATATCCTGGGTAGCACCTATAACTTGATAGGGTTGTTCATTATTATCATAAATTATTTTTCCGTAAGCTTTTATCCATCTTATTTTTTTATCATTGTGTCTGATAATTTGATAGGTCGTTACAAAATCTCTTTTGTTTTCTATAGCTTTATTGTATATCTCATCCTGTTCCTCTAAATACTCTTTAACAATAAGTGTTCTAAAGTTTTCTACTGTTCTAGGAAAATGCTCATCTATTCCAAATATTTCATCGTATATCTGTGATCTTGTCCAGGTACCTTCTTTTATATTGGTAATGAAATAACCAATATTGGCAACTTTTTGAACCGTCTCTATGATTTTTAGATTATCAACTATTAGCTGTTCTGTTTGTTTCGCTAGGGTTATATCACGCATGGCACCTACTATACGAATGGCTACTCCGTTTTCATCTCTGATAATATATCCATTATCTGATACCGTAGCGTAATTTCCATTTCCTTTAATAAATCGGTATTCTTTGCTCCATTTTAATTCCTGACTGTTTAGTGCCTTTTCAAGACTTTCTGTAACATCTTTGATATCAGCTTCATGTATCTTACTATTCCAAGATTTAAAATCACCTAAATTATTCTCAGACTCATATTCAAATATGGATTTATATACATCACTCCAGTAAACTTTATTGTTTTTAATATCCCAGTCCCAGATGCCATCAGATGTTGCATTACTGGCATATTTAAACCGTTCGTTGCTTCTTTCCAATGCTTCCTCTGCTTCTTTTTGACCGCTGATATCCCGAACAATATCTAAGATGCCACCGTCTAGTGTATTGATTAATCTCGACTCAAAATATTTTGTTCCCTGATTGGAGAAATTCATTGAAAACAGCCGTTTAACGAGGTCTTTTGTTTGATGTGCTTCTGTTATCTTCTCTTCCAATTCAGCTACGATGGCAGGAGGCAATACTTCGCTGATATGTTTCCCGCTATATTCATCCTTCTTTAAAAGCAAATTACGATCGTCGCTGGAATGAACATATACATACCGGTTATCCTTGTCTAATTGTACAATGGTATCGGGCAATGCTTTTATAATGGCTTCCAGTTTGTCTTTTTCAAGTTGAAGCTGCTTTTCTGCATTTATTTTATCTGTTACATCTACCAATATAGCGAATATTAATGGTCTCCCGTTTTCCTCAATAACGGAGGATCGTATTTCCAGAACTCTTTTTTCGCCCGAAGCAAGCGTATGCGTTTCGTGTATTATTTCGGGCATTTTTTTGGAGTATTTTTTAGCCAATGCTTTTATTTTCGTTACCGAAAATTTATTTAGGTCACGCATATTCAACTGGCTAAATTGGGCATAGGTATAACCATAATATGCCATTGCTGCATCATTGGCCTCTACAATATTTCCTGTATGTGGTTCAATCAACAACATTTTGGCCGAATGGTTTTTGAACATGGTATGAAAACGCAGTTCGCTCTTTAGTAATTTTTCGAGTGTGGTAACTTTTAAAGCGGCTGCTGCTTTTTCTTTTGATACATCTTTTTGTATAGATATAAAATGGGTGTACGAATCTTTTTTAGACGCCACCGGTGTTATAGAAATATTGTTCCAGAATTGTGCACCATTTTTTTTATAATTCAGGATATCTACTTGAACAGGCTCCCATTTTTTTAAACTGTCAGCCATTATTTTTTTTGTTATCTCATTTGTTTCGGCGCCTTGTAAAATTCTGGGATTCTTGCCAATTAATTCATCTTTTGAATAACCGGTAAGGGTGCATATTTCATCGTTAATATATACAATGCGTTGGTCGGATAATTCTTTTGCTTTGGCTTCCGTTATCATAATGCCTATTTTAGCATTGTCTAAAACCGCTTCTAATATTAGTAGTTGTTCATCCTTTTTCTTTTTTTCTGTGATGTCTTTGTCCACTCCAAAATAACCCCTAAGATTTCCTGCTTCATCAAAAAGGGGATATCCATTGGTTAATAAACAAACACGATGCCCATATTTATGCAGATTCCAGTTTTCAAGATCTTTGATAGGCGCTTTGTTTTCTACAATTGTTTTAAATTGAATTTTTATCTTTTCTCTTTCATCCTCCGGCATAAAATCATAGGGCGTTTTTCCTATAATCTCGCTCTTCGTATATCCCAGTACGGATATAATTTTATCTGAGCAATAAACATATACTCCGTTGGCATCTGTTTCCCAAACCCAATCTGAAAAACCTTGTACAAGTAATTCTAGTTTTTCCTTTTTTGCCTGAAACTGAACTTCAATTTCTTTTCTAGTGCTGATATCTCTGGAAAAAATGGCAATGCTGTTAATTTTATCGCCATCGTAAATGGGGGTAAATTGAGTTTCGGTCCAAATTTTAATATTGGTTGCAGGATCTATAAAGTTAGTTTCTACTAAAAAATTTTCTCCTTTAAATGCCCGTTTGGATTGTTCTTTCCACCAAGACTTTTGTTCTAGTGGGTGGGTTATACCCTCTAATACATTATCGCCAATTTTAAGGGGGGGCGTAATAGCCCTTGTTTGGAATAAATCTAAACTAGCTTTATTGGCAGTAGTGAGTTTAAAATGTTTGTTTATACTAAATAGGAGGTCGGGGCTGCTGTCGATAAGTGTTTTTTTATTCTCAAACTCTATATCCAGGTTACGGATTAAAGATTTGTATGGGCTGATATCGGTATAAAAAATAAGCACTCTTTTATTAACGCCTGCCTGCGCCCAGTTGACTTTTTTTATTTTTAGTGCCAGCCATTTAGGGCTGCCGTCTTTGCAGATAAACTTATATTCAAAACTACGGCTGCTTTCGCTGCTGTTAATAAAATTGTCGAAGGTGTTTTTGAAACTAATATGATCTGCTTTGTCCAGGGTTTTAAACAGCCCTTCAAAAGAATTGGCTATTTCTGCGTCTTCATACCCCAACAGTGTTTTCCATTCTTTTGAAAGGCTTAGGGTATTACTAAAAGTATTGTAGTCTAAAATGTAGTCATTTAATAATTCTGTAATGCAGGCATTACATTTCAATGATTCATTTAATTCCATGGGGATAGCTGTTGATATTTATGGAAGCGCTAAGCAAAATTGGAAGCGGTAAAATTTTTCAGCTCTTCAATCGTATTAAAATATTCGAGCGCTGAGTTGGATTTTGTAAGATAAAGGTTTGCATTCATTTCCTTACAATATTTAATATCCGTTTCCCAACTGGAAGAAGTGTACATAATTACCCGAATCGATTTAAAGCGTTCGTCTTCTTTGATGAATTTTAAAACTTCTTTGCCGTCTATTTTGGGTAAATTAATATCCAGAATAACCAAGTCGGGATTGGGCATAGTAAGATCTTCATTCATTTTTGAAATGAAATCAATGGCTTCTGCTCCATCTCTAACTACGTGCAGGTTGTTGTCTAATTTAACATGCGATAATAGCTGAGTGGTTAGCTCAATATCTGCTTCGTTGTCTTCTACGAGTAATACAAATAAATCTTTCATTTTATTTATATATTTAAGTGAACATTTAAACTGCAACCTTTTAGCGGAGAGGAAATAATATCCACTATTCCATTAAAAAGACTTGCCCTTGTTTTTATATTGGTTAATCCAATTCCGTTTCTTTTTTGTTTGGTATTAAAACCAATGCCATCATCTTTAATCAGTAGGTTAACCTGATTGTCAACGCTGCGCAATTTTATGTGTACATTTTTGGCTTTTGCGTGTTTGTTGATATTGTTGAGTTGTTCCTGAATGATTCTATAGATATTGAGTGCCATGTTTCCCTGCAAATGATAAATATTGGTACTCTCCCAATCCTTCTCTATACAAAAGGTAGCCGTTTTGTTGGTATCGTTTATCAGTTGCGTCAATACATCTTCCAAAGAAATACCGTCGAAATCAGGGGGCGCCAGCGTATGAGAGAGTGCTCTAATTTCATTAATTGCTTTTCTTAAAATATTATCTGCAGATGATAAAAGTTCGTTTTCTGTTGCTTCTTTCTGCATGGCTATTTGCAAAAAAATACTGGCACCGGTAAGCAGCTGGGTAATATTGTCATGTAATTCGCAGCTTATTTCCAGTTTTCCTTTATCCATTGCTTTTACAACCGCATCTGAAATTTCAAATTCTCTTTCCTTGTTCAGCTTTTTTAAATCCTGTTTCCCTTTATTTCTTTGAATGCTGTATTCAATACTTTTTAAAAGGGTGGAAGCAGAAATTTCATCTTTTAATAAATAATCTTCTACGCCCGATTTTAAACTTTCTTTTGCAAAAGCGCTGTCTGCATTACCCGTTAAAACGATGATGGCCCCATTATCGGATGCTTCTAGTATTTGATCAACCGTTGTTTTAGTATCAGTAGAATCCGGCAGACTCAAATCTAAAAATATGGCATCATATTTTTTTGCAGCGATTGTTGAAACAGCCTCATTTAAAGTAATGGAATGATCGATGGTACTACAAATAAACAAGGTTTTGAGGTATTCATTGATTAAAAACCAATCCCCTTCATTGTCTTCAATAACCAGTATGTTTAAATTGTCGGTTTGTTTCATTGGTGTTGGTCTATACTTCCAAATTAAATTCGTTCTCTTGCTATAAAAAAAACAAAAAATAATTTTGATATTGGGTTAGGTATTTCTTGTTTAATCAAATTAACTATTTATTATTTGATATGCTTAACAGAGTTTGTGAACAGTGTATTATATTTTTGAGATATAAGTATTAATACGTAGTGATGTAAAGTGTTTGTACTTGTAGTTTTAGTAATAAAAGTCAGGGATGAGTTTTATGGTAGATTTTTCTACTATAGTTTACTAGAAAAAAATGGAGCGTATGTCAATTATATTTTGACATAAAAGGGGAAAAAAATTACACGGGATGTTATAATAATATTATCTGGATATTACATCCCGGAGGTTATTTTGTATTGTCTATTAGTTTTTATTTGCCTGCGATACTCTTGTTAATTTGGCTTCCAAAAAGGTATCCTAAAAAGGCTCCCAAGATGGCACCCGCTATCAAAACAGGAATACTGCTGGCATTAATAAAAAAGCCGATACCCAGCCCCATAAATGCAAAAAATAAAACGGCCACTGTTATAGCACGATTTGATTGTTTAGGTTTTGTTGGATGCGGTGTTTCGGTATGTGCTGTTTTGCTGTGGTGCTGATGAGGATGCTTGTGTGCATGCCTACTTTTAGATTCGGGCATAATTTTTATTTTAAAGTTCGTACTATTTTAGTGTACCGTCAATTTTTAATTTTATTTATTTCCGGCAGTTTTTCTTGTATGACTCTTACTTTACGCTACATTTAAAGCATTGGCTGCGTTTATTAAGTTTTCCGAATGTATTGATTACTTCTCAGCAAGGGTTTTTAACGGAGGAAGCACTCACACAAATTGCATTGCTGACCTTACAAAATATGAGTGATTTTGAACAGGGCAAGGCATTGATTAATCTTGTTTAGCAACGATTATTTTAAGGGGCTGCTGCTATACTAACAGCAGTAATATTGTCCTGAACTGCATAACGGCGAGAAATTATTTTCCTGAAATGTTGTGTAGTTGTATATTTTTTTCTATTTTAAAGCCTGATTGCAAAAGGGAACTCCTTTTTTATAAGCTTTAAAACGATTGCCATGTCAAATGCCGCTTCAATTAATGAGGAGACTATCCAACAATGGATGCTATCCAAACGCTCTGCCGAACATATAGAAGCGGAGCTTCTTGAAAACGGATTGGACTCAGAAACCATCTCAACACACTTGAGCGCATTTAAACGACTTCGTAATACCAAAAGGCAGAACACCGGTTTTATGTATATGGGTATTGGTGCTGTATTGGGCTTTATTAGTTGTGTACTCACATTGGCCAATATAATTCCGGGTATGTTTAATATTATCTTATACGGATTAACTTCTACAGCCCTTATTTTTATTTTGCTGGGTTTGTATTATGTTATGGAGTGATTCCTTTACAAATAGCATTGAAAATTAAAAAGCACTAAACCTTTTAGGTAATTGTAATGATAGGGGTTGCTTCCTTTCTGGATGCGATGCTAATGTTTACGCCTGTGGTTTGTTTTGTAAATAAGGTCTCCACTATTTCGGGGCTGTTGTTCCTGGAGGATAAATGAGAAAGGATCAGGTGCTGCATAAATTCCGGGCGATGTTGTAAAAACAAATCCAATGCCTGGTTGTTGGATAAATGCCCCAGATTGCCCCGAATACGGTCTTTTAGCAACTGCGAATAGGGCCCATTCT
>CANNJE010000117.1 GCA_947504605.1 Chitinophagaceae bacterium | reverse complement strand
GTTAAAAGTGCCCGCCAATTCCAGGAAAGGGATTTTTTCGATGTAATTAATAATTACATCAATGGCCAATGGCTCGTCATCTACTATTATACATTGCAACTTCATAAAATATTGAAGGAATTTACCCTCTATGAAGTTAAGGTTAAAAACGCATTATAGTGAGTTTTGGTTACGCTAGTTTCAAGTTGATGTCTGCCTGGATATAAGAGCTCAAGACGTTTTTTCACATTCACAAGGCCTATTCCGCCATTTAGATCCTTGTTATTATTATTTATTTTATTGCGAATTTCAAAAATAAGTTTGTTATCTGCTGCTGCTGTTAATTGAATAGATAAGGGATTGGCAGCATCATTTAACACCCCGTGTTTAAAGGCGTTTTCTACAAATGGCACTAATATTAAGGGGCATATCTTTTGATTAGCCGTGTCACCTTTAATTTCAAAAGACATATGCATCTCCCCGCTGTAACGAAGTTTTTGTAATGCTATAAAATTTTCCAGGTATTTAATTTCTTTATTCAGGGGTACATGGTATTCAGCGTCTTCCTTTTCGTATAACATATACCGCATCATATCACTTAGTTTCAGAATTGAATCCGGGGTATTGTCTGATTTTTTTAAGGAAAGCGAATAAATATTATTAAGCGTATTAAAAAGAAAATGGGGATTGATCTGCATTTTCAGAAAAGATAATTCAGCGGTAAGTTTTTCGCTTTCCAACCTCCTTCTTATTCCTTCCTGCAAAAACCATTGTATTAGCATAACATATCCAAAGGCCATAAAAATAATTACGATATTATACCAGATATTAATAAAGTAGTAAGTTCTAAAACTTGCTTGAACGAATGGTATTAGCGGCGTAGATTTTACGAGGCGAGGCAGCGCTGGTTTGATTTGTTTTATAGCGCCATTTGAAGGGGCTGTTGATGACCCGGTGGTGGGTGTTGAAATTTCCGTTTTTTTAATCTGGGCGGCCTCTTTAATTTTATTCTCCTGGGAATTTTTTTTTATAGATTGCTTAAACTCAGCAACATGCCACTTATCCAGGTTGTATTTAAAATAGCAAAAAACAGTGGCGCTTGTAAAACAAAGCACTATTAACAAAACCCATTTTCTTTTTTTAATAAAATAATGTGGTATTAAAACAAATGCCACTAGGGCAAAAAGAACAAAGTTTACAGAACCCAATAAAATATTGTCATAGCGCAAATGATCCCATTGGTATAAACTGAGACTGGGATTTGTATTTGAAATCATAATAGACAGATAGCTAAGCACATAAAGTAGTATCCATGCCAGGTAATGAACCAGGAGGTAAAAGAACGGGTTCTTAATTATTTTTCTAATTGACATGGTCAAATTTATTGAAATAGGTACACTTTCTTTTTGATATAAAGAAGAAAAGATTACAAGTTTCAAAAACTAAGTTGCAATTTGTTTACTATTATGACAAAACCCCTTTTTTTAAGGATAAGTTGTCGTTTATCTCTTACCAATTAAGATTTCCCCATTTTTTTGGGTTGTCATTTATTTTTCAGCATTTGTGGAATTAATTATAATAGAGAAGGCTCATTGATTATTTTTCATTTTAGAACTACAAAACTTTGAAACTGTAACATTATTAAAATCTAAAAACTGCATTTATGAGAAGTTTACTGCTATTATTTTTTTGTTGTACATGCCTGCTGCCTGCTGTGATGGCACAGGTTAAGCCAACAAAACCTGATATAAAAATCACATCAAACAATCTGAGCAGATCCATAACCGGAACGGTTATGGATGATGAAACAGGGAAACCCCTTGTGGCGGTTTCAGTTAAAGTAAAAGGCACCAATATAGGCACCAGTACGGATGACCAGGGCCGTTTTAGTATTTCTGTTCCAGAAAATACAGGAAGACTGGTATTGGAGATTAGCTTTGTTGGGTTTGAATCAAAAGAGATAGTGGTGGCTAAAACCAGTGATCCCAAAATGGCTTTATTGACCGTGCCTGCTATTGTGATGCAAAAATCGGTAAAGTTGAGTGCGGAAGTAGTTGTAATAGGATATGGTACAGTAGATAGAAAAAAGATGATTGGGTCAGTGGGAACCTACAAGCCCAATGAAATAGGCGCCAAACCGCTTACCGTAGATCAGTTATTGGCTGGTCGTATTGCGGGTGTGCAGGTTTCGGCTTCGTCGGGGGTGCCCGGTGCGGCTGTTGCCATCACCATTAGGGGTGTAAGCACTTTAAGCAATGCAGGTAATGCACCCTTAATTGTTATTGATGGTATACCTATGTATGGTATTGATAATACCAATAACTCTACTAGTGCTTATGCACCTGGAGTAGCATTTGGATTTTCCACCCCAGGCGCTCTTACGCAGGGTGGTTATACGCCCCCTGCTTCTTTTGAAAGAAACCCGTTGGCTACCATCAATCCAGATGATATTGAAAGTATAGAAGTATTGAAAGATGCCTATGCCAATGCAATTTATGGTAGCCGTGCTGCCGCGGGTGTTATATTAATTACCACTAAAAAAGGGAAAGTTGGTAAACCATCTATTAATATTCAATATTCGAAGAATGTACAACAGGCATTTGGCCGGCCAAGTGTAATGACCGGTACCGAGTATGCAAATTTTTATAATACATTATTGGATACCATACGCCGCGTTCCACCTACCTCATCATGGCCCGGAACTTTAGGTTATTTTAGGAATAGCATCAATACCAACTGGCTCGATCAGGTAATTCGCAATGGTAATGGATATGATGTAAATGGATCCGTTTCAGGGGGGAATGACCAGACTAGATATTTTTTCAGCGGTGCTTACAATAAGCAGGAATCATTCATTTTAAATAATGATTTTGAAAGAGCCCAGGCAAGGATGAATCTGGAGAATAAATTATCTGATCGGTTAAAGATCGGAACCTCCTTAGGAGTAAGTTATACAAATAACAACGCATTGAATGCACAGCGGGTTTATACAGCTGCTGTTACAAAATCGCCTAATGCACCCATAAAAGACAGTCTGGGTAATTATATATGGAAGGCAAATGCGCATACCTTTAACGGTATACCTTATCCTGCCTATGCTTCGTATGCCTCTACCTTAGACATTAATCCGGTGGGCACGGCGCTTACCAGCATTAATAATATAACCGATACAAGAACGACCGGAAATATATTTGCAGAAATTAAACTTACTGACTGGATTAGTTTCAAAACAGATGTTGGAATTGACTGGATGTTCAGCCGTGCATATAACCGTGAAATAGCCAAACCAACCAGCACAACAGGTGCAGCATTTGAAACCAATAACTCCAACAGGAAATTTGTAATTAATAACCTTTTAAATTTTAATAAAACAGTTAAGAAACATCAATTTGCTGCTGTAGTAGGTCAAAGTTTTGAAAAGTCACTGGAAAATAATGTTTCAACACAGGGTACCGGTTTTTTTAATGACCAGATTTTAAGCATCAGGTCCGCCAGCACCCGTACGGTTGCCAATGATCTGCAGCAATCATGGACATTGTTTTCCGTATTTGGCAGGTTGGATTATACCTACAATAATAAATACCTGCTGGGGGTTACCAATCGTGTGGATGGTTCTTCCCGTTTTTCAGCCAATAACAGGTATTTAAGTTTCCCTTCATTTTCTGCCGGATGGATAATCAACAAAGAAGGGTTTATGAAAGATATTAAGGCAGTCAATGAATTGAAGGTTCGCAGCAGTATTGGCTTTACCGGTACAGATGGTGGAAGCGGATATTATGGTACCCAGGGTATTTATGGTCTTAATACTACCAATACTTTTGCAAATACTGTAGCACTCCAGGTAGCTACGCCAGCAAATCCTAATTTAAAATGGCAGCATACCCGCACAATAGATGCAGGTTTGGATGCTAAACTTTTTAAAGGGAAACTAAGTATAACTCTGGACTATTATAACAAATACACCACTAATATGCTGGCCAGCGTTACCTTACCGGGCTTCGTTGGATTTACGTCGCAACCTCAGAATATAGGCGAAATGCGTAACAGTGGTTTTGAGATAACCATTGAGAACAAGAACATCGTAAAAAAGGACTTTGAATGGACGACTTCTTTTAATATAGCCCGTAATAAAAATGTTATTACCAAACTTTACTTTGCCGATTCAATTAGAAATGCCTTAAATAATGCGCAGCCCGGTGGAAGAATTTGGTTAGAGGGCCAATCTGCTACTGCATTTACTTTATTTCATTGGGCAGGAGTTGATCCTGCAACCGGTAACCCAATATGGGGTGGAACGGATAAAACCACTTCACAAATACCCTGGGATCTACTTTATAACGGTATTGTCAACTCTTCCTTATTGGTTGCAAAACAAAGGGCAAATAGTGGGGATGCTTTGCCAAAATTCTTTGGGGGCATAGATAACAGGATAAGATATAAAGGCTTTGACCTTGACTTTTTCTTTTCTTTTGCTTATGGCAATAAAGTATTTAACGGGGCTAAAGCCGCTTTGTATAATTATACTTCTGCCGATGCGCCTAACCTCTCTCCTGATATGCTGAAGTACTGGAAGAAAGCAGGTGATATCACTCAAATACCTGGCTTAACAAACGCATCATCTCTTGCAAAGTTTTCGCCAACAGCCTCACAGATTTTCGATTATACTGTTCAAAGAACCTCTGACCGTTTTCTGGAAGATGGATCCTTTATCCGCCTGAGAAATATTACCATGGCTTATAATTTGCCGGTATCTGCATTAAGCCAATTGGGTATTTCAAAAAGCCGAATCAAAATTTTTGCGGAAGCAAACAATGTATTCATTATTACTAAATATTCAGGCATCGATCCGGAAGTAAGCGCATACGGTTCTTCCGCCCTGTCAATTGGGTATGATGAAATCACCATGCCTAATCCACGTACCATGAGATTCGGATTTAAAATAGGCCTTTAAATAACTATTAAAAAATTAAATATGAAACGTATTATTCTATATTCCGCTTTTATGTTGCTTGCTGCCACCGGTTGTAATAAGCAACTCGATATTAAACCTGAAGGCGTATTTACAGAACCACAGGTGGTAAATTCACAGGCAACTGCAGAGGCATTGCTGGGTGATATGTATTTAAAAACGTATGCAGCCAGTGTAACACCCACCCAGGGGGGGATTGGCCACTCAATAGGTGATATCACTACAGGTATCACTACATTATTGGGAACAAGTACTTCTACTGCACTTGTGAATGGAACGGTAAGGTCAAATGATCCCTTTGTAGCAGCTCTTTGGAATGGCCATTATGCTGCTATTAACGAAGCAAATGTCCTGATCAACCTGTTGCCAAAAGAAAACTGGAATACATCGCTACAAAATACATTTATTGCAGAGGCTAAATTTGCCAGAGCATTTAATTATTTTCAGTTGTTATGTTTGTTTGGTGAAAAGGCCCTCAACGGTGGAATGGATAAGATGGGTGTGCCGATTCGTTTAATTAATTTTAACGGGTATGATCAGTCTCAGAATATACCCCGAAATACAAACAGGGAAGTATATGCACAGATTTTAAAAGACCTGGACGAAGCTGCTGCAGCATTAACCAATACTGAAGTGGATGCTTTTAAATTACGTGCCAGAGCTCAAACGGCTAGCTGCCATGCTTTGGCATCAAGAGTGGCACTTTATATGGGAGATAATGATAAGGCAATTGCCTATAGTGACCTGGTACTGGCTGTAACGGCTAAATATACCTTACTCTCAAGCCCGGCACTTGTATTTCCGGATAATGGAGCCGGCGCCTATTTGAATTTACCCTTTACCAATGAATGGATTTGGTGTTTTCCGGTGAGTTATAATAAAAATACCAACTCTAGTTCCGGTGATATTGCCTATCACGGCATAGGATATTTTTATAAAACTGGTATATGGCCTACCCCAACATTTATCAGCAGCTATGGGGCTACCGATATCAGAAAAAATATGTTTGTTATGGGAAATACGCCTACTGTAACTACAACAGGCAGGCTATGCCCGCTTAAATTCTCTTCAGGTAGCGGAAGCGTTACACCGGTAAGGGCTCCTGCCAGTACAAATCAAAGCAGGGATAATATTGTTGTTCTCCGCCTTGCAGAAATTTACCTGAACAAGGCAGAAGCATTGGTAAAAAAGAGTGGGCTTACACAAGCTCCGGTTGATTTGCTTAATGCCATTCACAGCAGGGCCGGGCTTCCTGCCTATACCTTGGCAGGTTTTGCAAATGCAGATGCGTTATTATTTGCCATCATCCGCGAGCGCCGTTGGGAATTTGCCTTTGAGGGAATGGACAGGTATGACCAGATAAGGATTGGTGAAAAAGCCGGCTTACCTGCAGATTTGGGTATTATGAACCTGAACAGTTCCTTGACCAATCCTAACTTTTGGGCACTTCCAATTCCGAGCAATGATGTTGTTTTGACCCAAGGTATTATTAAACAAAACCCCGGTTATTAAATTAATGGTACGGGGGTATTAAACTTCAT
Source organism: Chitinophagaceae bacterium (assembly GCA_947504605.1). Classification (GTDB taxonomy): domain Bacteria; phylum Bacteroidota; class Bacteroidia; order Chitinophagales; family Chitinophagaceae; genus Ferruginibacter. The sequence continues at coordinate 2,773 of CANNJE010000117.1, read as the reverse complement.
TTATTAATAAAGTAACTCATTGTGAAACTGAGCTTAATAGGATTACCCGGTGTATTCCTATTAAGTTCAGTTTTAACACAGGATCAGCATAAAATCTGTAATAAGTTCATAACGATAAAAGGTAAGGTTCAATTCCAGAATTTCCGGAGGCAATGAAATATCTGGGTTATAATTTTAATAAAGCGTAACCGGGCTACCCAAAATGAAGGAATTTTTAACTGTCAGATTCCTTTACAATATAAGAAGAGGGGAATTATTAAATGAACCTTCTCAATGGAATGCAACTAAGATTGCCCGTAACAAAATAAATTATTAAAAAAGATGAAAAAACTACTTTCAATTGTACTGGTACTTTTAGCCAGCGTGTCCTCTATGGCTCAAAAAAGCAAAACCATCAGCATTACAGGCAAAGTAAGTGGTGAACTTAAGGGCTACAATTATATTTATTATTATGCAAGCGGCGTTGATAGGGATTCTGTTATTATCAGGGATGGCTTGTTTACAATAGAACGGCCTTTTACAGAAACTTACACACAGGTTTTTTACACACAGTACGAGTTACAAACTAAAAGAATGTATAGGCCTTTCCCCTTATTGATTGATGGGCCAGGCAAAATATCCATTGACATGGATATCGTAAAAGGTTTCTGGGGTTCTGAAATAAGCGGATCAAAAACGGCTATGCTATTTAATTCTTTTTTGAAACAACAGAGTGATGTGAGCAAAACAATAAATGAGGAAGTTGTAAAATTATATGGCAAAGGATGGTTGCCTGAAAAAGATCCACTTGCTGAAAAATTGGCGGCTTCCCGTGACTCCTTATCCAAATTATTAATGGGAAGTCTTGTTAATGATTTTGTACAAACCAATAAAGATTTATTTGTGGGTGTGTATGTATTAAACAGTGCAGGAAAAAGCGCCTTTGATATAGACAAGCTCGATATAACGTTGAGATCTTTATCCCTTAAACTTCAAAAAACACCGGAAGGAGAAAAATTAGCTGCCTACATTAGAGGCGTAAGAAATACTAAGATTGGTACTACTATCAAAAATTTTGTATTAAATGATCCCAATGGCAAAGCGGTTTCTTTTGATCAATTTAAGGGTAAATATGTATGGATAGATTTTTGGGCCAGCTGGTGTGGCCCTTGCAAACAGGCATTTCCACATATGAAAGAACTTTATGCTGGTTATAAAGACAAAGGCTTTGAAATTATAGGGATATCAACTGATACAAAAATTGAGCCCTGGTTAAAAATATTGCCTATACTCAATAATCCATGGCCACAGTTATGGGACAATACCAATCTTTTTTCTGAGTTCGCTGTTACAGCATTTCCGACAGGATTTTTAATAGATCCGGATGGAAAGATTGTGTTAAAAGAAATCGGGTTTGACCCAAAAAACAAAGGAGAAATGGAATTGAAATTGGAAGCGCTATTCGGAAAATTAACCGGTTCAATAGAAGGTAAGCAGGAAAAAAATGAAAAAAGTGAAAAGCCTAAAATTTTGCCAATTGCAACTATTAAAGTTGGCAGTAAATAGGAATAATATTAGTAATCACAACAGAATTTAATTCAAAAAAAATTACTTTAAAGATGAAGAAAATCATAGTACTCCTATTGACTTTAATTTGCTTTGCCCATACGCAGGCCCAAACAAAGACAGCAAAAAAATATATTACCATAAAAGGGAAAGTTCAATTTCTTAATCCCCCGGATAGGATGAAATATTTAGGGTATAATTTTAATAAAGTGTACCTGGGTCACCGGTCAGGCAGGGAATTTAAAATGGTAGATTCTTTTTTATTAAAAGAAGATGGATTATGGCAATTTAAAGTGGATGCCACCCAACCGAAATTCTATGATCTTGATATTGTAAAATGGGATCATTTAACAGTTTGGGCAGATGAGGATATTAATATTAATTGCCGGGGATATGATACGGCCAAAATGAAAATTAAAAACAATCCTTATATTTTTACAGAAGGATCTGCTGATAATAATTTCATCAACCTTGTTGAACATGCCAATTACCGTAATTATCAAACTATGATTGCTGTTGGCCAGGAACAATACAATGCCGGAAAAATAGAAGACAGCACCTGGGCCTCTTATCTGAAAAAAAATGATGGGTATAAGCAATTGAACATTGATTTTGTTGATCGGATAAAAGTATTAGTAAAGGCATATAAAGACAGGCCGGTTGTTTTATATGGCATTAAAATGCTTAATTGGGAAAGGGAACAGGCATTTATTTTACCCATCCTAGAAAATCTTGAAAAAAAATACCCCTGGTTTAAAGATATAGCTGTTTATAAAAAACAGGTAGAAGATAATATTGCACAGGCGAAGTTACTTAAGCCAGGAATGCCTGTGCCGGTTGTTGCCTACAATAACCCCAAAGGAATTCCTGTTTCAATTGCCGACTATAAAGGTAAATATCTATTAATTGATTTTTGGGCAAGTTGGTGTGGTCCTTGTCGTAGTGCAATTCCAAAAGTAAAAGACCTGTATACAAAATATAAGGAAAAGGGTTTTGAAGTATTAAGTATTTCTATTGATAAGGATGAAAAAGCATGGCGCAAAGCAATGGTGGATGAAGGGATGCCATGGGAACAAACCTTAAGTCCTGATATCAATAAAACTATGGACCAGTTTCTTTTTAGCGGTATCCCAACGCTTTACCTGGTGAACAGGGAAGGTAAAATTATAAAAAGCTATACCGGATATGTTCCTGAAGTGGAAGAAAAAATAAAAGAAATATTCGGGTT
>CANNJE010000116.1 GCA_947504605.1 Chitinophagaceae bacterium | reverse complement strand
GGAAGTAAGTTTATTGCATATGCGTATCCCTTAAACAGCCCTGATGAATTTAAAAAATACCTTCACAACCTCAAGAAGGAACATCCAAAAGCCGTTCACCATTGTTTCGCATACAGAATTGGGCGGGATGGGAATCAGTTTAGGGTGAGTGACGATGGTGAACCCGCAGGAACAGCAGGGAAACCTATTTTGGGGCAGATTGACAGTAAAACAATAACTAATATTTGTATTATAGTAGTTAGGTATTTTGGGGGAACACTACTGGGTGTTCCAGGTTTGATTAATGCGTATAAAATGGCTGCTTTATTGGTTTTACAGGTTGTACCCATCGTTCAGAAACCTGTTTTAGTAAACTATTCCATACAATTTGATTATACCCAAATGAATGACATAATGATCATTCTAAGACAACTTCAATGTGTAATTATCCAACAAGAGACACAATTATTCAGCATTATCAAAGTTGGGGTACCTAAAAACAGAGGACAGGAATTAGAGTATCGAATTAAGAACCTGCGGAACGTAGAAATTGCCATTTTATTGTAATGTGAATATGTTTTTTGCAGGCTTTGGCTAGTTTTTTAACATTTTGTTATAAATTTAGCGATACATACCAGCAAAAACATGAAAAAATTTCTACTTCTACTACATTTCTTTGTAGTTTTTGCAATCTCTTGCGCCGAAGCGCAGCAGTTGCATTTTACCAGTCAGTACCTACAGCATAATGCTATGTACAATCCTGCAGCAGCGGGTATATCCAATAAGGATATGATTGGCGTTTCTTACCGAGACATGTGGTCATCTTTTCCCGGGAATCCCAAAACTTTTATGATATATGGGGATAGGGCGTTAGAAAAACTGAATGCTGGTATTGGAGCTTATCTATACAGGGATGAAACAGGCCCCACAAGCAGAACAGGTGCCCAGTTGGCATATTCCTATCATATCAATTCAAAAGATGGCAAACATAAATTAGGACTTGGTCTTGAACTTCGTGCCTTGCAATTTGCCATCGATAAAAATAAGCTAATAGGAGCTTTAGGCAATGACCCTGTTATGGCAGGAGCTTCTAATAAAATAGGAATTGATGCTGGAGCTGGTGTTTATTATACCAATGGTAAATTAAGTGCTGGTGCTGCAGTTAGTCAGCTAATTCAGTCAAAATTAGAACTGGCAAATGTGCCTAACTCTAAACAAGGAGGTAAATTATATCGTCACTATAACTTCAACGCAAATTATAAGATTCAAACTGGGGACGATATTTACTTGATACCTAATGCAATGATACGGGTTATAGAAAATTCTCCAAGTGAATATGAATTTGGTATGAATGTAAACTATCAGGAAAAAATCTGGTGGGGACTAAACTGGAGGGTGGATCAGTTCTGGAGCCTTCAGGCAGGGTTTAAGATTCTGCAACATGTTGGAATTACTTACAGCTATGATTATTATCAAACTCCCATCAGTGTATTTACCGGAGGGTCCGGAGCGCATGAACTAGGATTAAGGTTCGATTTTAAAAAAAGTGGAAATTAATATTCGGCAAATAGGAGCGCAATAGTTCCATCAAAACCTAATAAATATACCAAGACACAACTAAAATAATACACATGAATGCTTTTAAAATATTTTCTGGCAGGCTTAAAAAATCTACGAAACAATCATGGATGATTTTTCTGATGCTTTTTTGTGGTTTAAGTGCATTTGCACAACCAATAAATGATGATGCCTGTGCGCCAATAACACTAATACCTGGCGCAACCTGTACTTATCAAACTTTTACCAATGCTGCTGCAACAGCTTCACCAGGAGTACCTGCACCAGGTTGTGCAAGTTACTTAGGAGGTGATGTATGGTTTCAGGTAGTAGTTCCAGCAGGAGGAGCACTTATATTTGATACACAAATCGGGGTAGTTACAGATGGTGGAATGGCTATCTATAGTAGTCCTACAAATGATTGTAATAACCTGGTATTGATTGCTTGTGATGATGATTCAAGTCCGAATGGTTTAATGCCTTATATTTCAAGGGCAGGTTTAACACCCGGCAGTACTATATGGGTAAGGTTTTGGGAATATGGAAATAATAATAACGGTACTTTTGGAATCTGCGTTACATTACCTCCCCCTCCTCCAGCCAATGACAATTGTGCTCAAGCTGTTCCGCTAACGGTAAATCCAACATTTACTTGTACAGCTTCAACAAATGGAACAACAATTTCAGCTACAGCTTCTACAGCTCCGGCTCCAACTTGCGCTGCAACAGGTGTTAATGATGATGTATGGTTCTCTTTTGTTGCCACTGGTGCATCACATGTTATAACACTTAGCAATGTTACAGGAATAGTAACAGATATGGCTATGTCTGTTTATAGTGGCGCATGCGGTTCTTTGGTACATGTACAATGTTCCGATCCGAATTCAATGACTTTAATCGGTTTAACAGCTGGTCAAACATATTATGTAAGGGTATGGACTTTTACTGCAACTGCTGGAAGTGGTGCTAATTTTACAATTTGTGTGGGTACACCACCACCACCACCGACCAATGACAATTGCGCTGCAGCTGTTGCATTAACTGTAAATGCTGATCTTTTATGTGGCGTAACCGCAACCGGTACAACTGCTTCTGCAACACCTTCTACAGCAACTGCACCTACCTGTGCAGCTACTGGCGTAAATGATGATGTATGGTATTCTTTCGTTGCAACTGGTCCAATTCATACTGTGGTATTATCAAACGTTACAGGAATTGTAACAGATATGGCTATGTCTCTTTATAGTGGAGCATGCGGTTCGCTGGTGCATCTGTTATGTTCAGATCCTAATACGATGACTGTGAACGGACTAACTGTTGGTCAAACATATTATGTAAGAGTTTGGACCTTTACTGCTACCGTTGGTAGTTATGCCAATTTTACTATTTGTGTAGGAACACCACCTCCACCTCCTGCCAATGATGAACCATGTAATGCTATTACTTTAACAGTAGCAGAAAATGGCTCATGTAATTATCAAAATTTCACCAACCAGTCTGCAACAGGTACAACTGGAGCTCCTGCTCCCGGTTGTGCAAGTTATATTGGAGGTGATGTTTGGTTTAAGGTAACAGTTCCTTGTACAGGGTCTATTATTTTGGATACTCAAACAGGAATTATGACTGATGGAGGAATGGCAATTTATAGTGGTACTTGCTCAGGCTTAACTTTATTACAGTGTGATGATGATGGAAGTGCAAATGGATTAATGCCTCGAATTTCAAGAACAGGTCTTGTGCCAGGCAGTACTTTGTGGATTCGTGTTTGGGAATATGGAAATAACAACAACGGATCATTTGGTATATGCGCACAAATACCACCACCAGCGCCACCAGCAGGAACTTGTCAAACAGCTCAACCATTTTGTACAAGTGTAATACCTACTACGGTGCCTAATATTACAGGACAACCTAGTACTGCAGGTGGAGGCGTTTTCGGATGTTTGTTTACTATTCCAAACCCCACTTATTACTATTTACAAATTCAAAATTCTGGAAGTATCTCTATAAATATATCTCAAACAAGTACAACTGGTAATCCTTTAGATGTTGACTTCGTTGTTTGGGGGCCATTCAATAGTCTTAATGCTTCTTGTACGGGACTGTCTGCAGCAAATATTGTTGATTGTAGTTATTCTATCGCAGCTGTGGAAGTAGCTGATATTCCTGCTGCAACAGCGGGGCAATTCTACTTATTCCTTGTTACCAATTTTAGTAATCAGACTGGTACAATTACTTATCAACAAACGGGAGGTACAGGATCGAGTAACTGTAATATAGTTTGTACACTTTCTGCGGCAAACAATGGCCCGGTTTGTTCTGGAGGTAGTTTTAACCTCACTGCAACCGCCGTTACAAATGCTACTTATTTATGGTCTGGTCCAAATTGTTTTTCTTCAACACAACAAAATCCAACCTTAGTAACAGCGCCAATAACACCGGGACAATATGTTTACACAGTAACAGCTACCGGTTTAAATGGTATTGCATGTACAGATACAACGATTGTTACAGTACTCCCTAGACCATCGCTGGCTGCAGATACAAGCATAAAAATATGTACAGGAAGTACAGCCAATCTTACAACCCTTTACAATACAACAGGCCTTACAACCAGTTGGACGTTGGGTGGTGTAGCAGTGACCAATCCTGCAGCTGTTAGTGTAACCGGTCTTTACCGGTTAATTGCAACAAATGCTTCAGGATGTACCGATACTGCTTTTGTTAATTTATTGGTAGATGAAGTAAACGGTACCGTAACTTCTGTTAATGCAAATTGTACAACCAATGGAAGTATAACTGTTACGGGTACACTTGGAATCACTCCATACCTATACGCTATCAGTACAGCTCCTACCGTTTTTCAATCGGCAAATTTATTCTCAGCTACCAACGGTAGTTATGTGATGACTATAAAAGATTCTTTGGGTTGTATAATAACTAAATCAATAACTGTTGGGTTGACCAATAATTTAACAGTGGCAACTAGACAGGATACTACCATTTGTAAAGGTGGTTCAGCTATTCTAAATACTACTGGTAATGCTACTTCGTATAGTTGGTCTCCAACTACAGCGTTAAGTAATTCCACTGTAGCAAGTCCTGTGGCTTCACCAGTAGCTAATACCCATTATGTGGTTACAGCAACATTGGGACAATGTACAGCTACAGATGATGTAAATATTAATGTTGAGCAAGCAATACTATTAAATGCAGGTACTGATAAAATATTGATTATTGGCGATCGCACACAATTAAATGCGACTGCAACAGGAGGTAATATTAATAGTATTCTTTGGGCACCACCACTGGGCCTGAGTGCTACAAATATTTTCAACCCGATGGCAAACCCTACAACTACCACTTTGTATACACTTACTGTTGGCAATGACAGAGGTTGTACTGCATCCGATGATCTGTTGGTTACTGTTATACCATATTGTGTGAAAGTAAAAAATGCTTTCACTCCTAATGGAGATGGAAACAATGATCTGTGGCAGGTATATGGTGATTATGGTTGCCTGAAAAATGTTAGTCTATTTGTGTTTAACAGGTATGGCAATAAAGTGTATGAGTCAAGAGATTATAGAAACAATTGGGATGGAACTTACAGCGGTAAACCATTACCAGATGCTACTTATTATGCAGTAGTAACTTTCACTTTAATTACTGGAAGAGTATTTACCATAAAATCTGATTTGACTATTTTAAGATAATCAAACATTCACTTATTTTTAAAACGCCCTCTGATTTTAAGAGGGCGTTTTTATTTTACCTTTAGAAAGAAAATATAAGGTATGAATGTTGAAGATCTAAGGGCATATGTTTTGCAAAAAGAAAATGTAACAGAAGGTTTCCCTTTTGGGGAAGATACCCTTGTTTTTAAAGTAGAGAATAAAATTTTTGTATTGGTTTCGCTTGATGAACCAGCTTTAAGAATGAATGTAAAGTGTGATCCAGAAAAAGCAATTGAATGGAGAGAAGAATATCCCGATAATGTTTTACCAGGTTATCATATGAATAAAAAACACTGGAATACAGTTTTGGCTGCAGGTTTAAAGACGAATTTGGTAAAACAAATGATTGATGAAAGTTATCATCTGGTTGCTAAAAAGAAGAAATAAAGATAATAAAGCAAGTATTTTAATTCAGTTACTATCAATGATTTTGTAAAAGCTCAGAAGCAATTATACAGCTCTATTAATACAACACTTGAGAATAACAGGCCTTATATTAAATTGGCGGAAGGCAACATTACTAATACGCTAAAAAAATACGATGCGCCCTTAGGCTATAAAGTAAATTATCTGTTTGCGGGAAAGCCTGCTGTTATGCAATAAATCTACGGAGTTAAAAGTGGGTTAAAGTAAACTGAGTTTTAAATATCCTATATGCAATTCATCTTCTGAAACAGCCCCATTGGCAGTTTCTATTACTATACTGTATTTTGCTTTTATTACATTGGATAAAATATCCTCAATTTCATAGATGTCATCAATATCCACTCCATATTTATCGTCAATATGTGAAGTAGCACCTTTGAAGCCGGTATGTTTGTAAAATGCTGTTTGTTTTGCCTGGTTTATGGCATCTGCTTTTTCTTTGGCTACAGCAATGAGTTTGTAATGATGTTCTTCCATGTCTCCGGGTTTGTAACCTCCCAGATTCAGGAAAAATAATTTGTTATCGTTGTTAATTTTTTTATCCTCTTTATTCACAACTTTAATAACATATCCATCCACCGTATTTATTTCTCTCCAGGAATCGATATGTAATTTTGTTTTGGGCCAAAATTTTTCCATATCAGGCAGCAAGTCACTTAGGGTATTACCAATGCCGAAAAACACATCATGTTGTTCTGTATTTCTGCCATTGGGTTTGCAGCCAAGAATTACAAGGAATAATTTTGGATTCATTTTTTAATTTTTAAATGCGTCACTTACAATTATATCTTTACTGCCTGCTGAATATTTATAAAATCCCTCTCCATTCTTTGCGCCATGTTTGCCTGCCATCACCATGTTAACCAGTAAAGGACATGGAGCATATTTAGGATTGCCAAAACCATCCTGTAATACTTTTAAAATACTCAGGCATACATCTAGTCCGATGAAGTCTGCAAGTTGTAAGGGTCCCATTGGATGTGCCATCCCAAGTTTCATGACCGTATCAATTTCTTCTACACCAGCCACTCCTTCATACAAACTGTATATAGCTTCATTAATCATTGGCATTAATATACGGTTAGCAATAAAGCCAGGGTAATCATTTACCGTACAAGGGATTTTGCCCAACTGTTTGCTTAAGTCTGAAATGGTTTTAGTTACTTCTTTTTTTGTAGCATACCCATTAATAATTTCCACCAGTTTCATAACAGGAACGGGATTCATAAAGTGCATTCCTATGACCATATCAGGCCGTTTGGTAACAGCAGCAATTTTAGTAATAGAAATAGAAGATGTATTGCTTGCCAAAATGCATCCTTCCGGAGCATGGGTATCAATCTGTTTAAAAATTTCCAGTTTTAGGTTGGTATTTTCAGTTGCGGCTTCTACAACTAAATTGGCTGCGTTTACACCTGTTGCTACATCCGTTGCAGTACTGATATTATTTAGTGCCGATGTTTTTTGCTCTTCGGAAATACTGCCTTTTGCAATCTGCCTATCAAAGTTTTTACCAATATTGGCAAGTGCTTTTTCTAATTGAGATGCACTTACATCAATTAATGTTACTGCAAAACCATTTTGTGCAAATACATGAGCGATGCCATTTCCCATGGTGCCAGCTCCAATTACTGAAACATTCTTTATCATAAATATTTATTCTAATAAAAATTCAAAAAAGTAAAAACTTCTTTTTTTTAGAAAACAGAATATGTTATTTAAATGCATTAAATCCTGTAACATCCATTCCTGTAATCAGTAAATGAATATCATGGGTGCCTTCGTATGTAATAACACTTTCTAAATTCATCATGTGCCGCATAACAGGGTATTCCCCTGTAATGCCCATTCCTCCAAGCATTTGTCTTGCATCTCTGCAAATATTGGTAGCAACTTCACATGCATTTCTTTTTGCCATACTTACCTGAGCAGGAGTTACTTTTCCTTCATTCATCAATACACCCAATCGCCAATTCAATAATTGTGCTTTGGTAATTTCAGTAACCATTTCAGCCAGTTTTTTCTGCTGCAATTGAAAACCTCCAATCGGTTTTCCAAACTGAACTCTTTCTTTGCTGTATTCCAATGCAGTGTAATAACAATCCATGGCAGCGCCTATAGCACCCCATGCAATACCATAACGTGCTTTGGTTAAGCAGCCCAGTGGTCCTTTTAATCCTTTTACGTTGGGTAAAATATTTTCTTTTGGAACTTTTACGTTATCGAAAACCAATTCTCCTGTGGCGCTTGCACGAAGACTCCATTTGCCATGAGTGGTAGGAGTACTAAAACCTTCCATACCTCTTTCTACAATAATACCACGAATATCCCCTGTTTCGTCTTTGGCCCAAACTACTGCAACTTGTGCAAAGGGGGCATTACTGATCCACATTTTTGCACCATTTAAAATCACGTGCCCATCACCGTTATCCTTAATATTGGTGAGCATACCTCCAGGGTCACTTCCGTGGTTGGGCTCTGTAAGACCGAAACAGCCAAGCCATTCTCCACTTGCCAACTTTGGTAAATATTTGTTGCGCTGCTCCTCATTGCCATACTGGTAAATAGGAAACATCACTAAACTTCCCTGCACACTTGCGGTAGACCTTACACCACTGTCGCCACGTTCAAGCTCTTGCATCATCAAGCCATAAGAAATATAGTCTAGTCCGCCACCACCATATTGCTCGGGAACAGTTGGTCCAAAACAACCCATTTCTCCCAGTTGTTTTACAATTTGCTGAGGAAATTCAGCACGTTGTGCATAATCTTCAATGATTGGCGAGATTTCTTTTTTTACATAATTACGAACACTTTCTCTTATGAGTTTGTGTTCTTCAGTAAGAAGTTCATCAACATTAAAATAATCAGGAGATTGAAAATTATCTGTTTTGGCAGCCATAAAATAATTTATAGTTTAATATTTGTTGTTACGGGCATTAGTAATTCGAATCAAAATTGTTGTGTCACTCACTTGTACTTATGTACTTGTTTCAACTTTTATCATATTGTAGAATGGCAGCGCTGCAAATATAAAGCATCTTACATTTAGTATTTAATCTTGTTGAATCAGAACTTTCAAACAAATTTTCGGGATAATATCATATTATGAAATATACAATTTCCCTTCTTTGTTTTCATTTGTTGAATATTGGGATATGACATACGCCACTGGATTACAGCGCCCATTGAAAGTTTTAAACCTGGAAAACCTGAAACATTACAGTAAAGGGTTAAGAATTTTTTGGGAAGGCTTTTAAAAATAATATTTCAATTTAAACGTTTAACCTGCTTAAAAGTCTATCTCAAAACTACTTTATGAAATATATTCTATTTGTAATTAGCATATTGTCTTTTTTAAGTTGCAAGAAAGACAATAGCGGAAGTAATCCAGTACCCACGCCAGATGCCTATTATTATCCGCCATTAACTGGCGATGTCTGGGAAACCAAAACGTCCGCATCCATTGGCTGGGATGACACAAAATTGCAGGAAGCATTTAATTTTGCCGCCACCAAAAGCACTTATGGTTTAATTGTTTTGCATCATGGGAAAATAGTAAAGGAACAATACTGGAATGGCTGGACCAAAGACACCCGCTATTATATTGCAAGTGCTGGAAAAAGTGT